>NZ_JBQKEP010000002.1:0-290878 GCF_052121255.1 Faecalicoccus sp. LCP19S3_E2
CCGTTCCTGTTCGATTTCAAAATAATAGTTGGTGCAGTCATAATACAGAATATGTGTGTTCCTCGGATGAAGAAAATTAGAATTCCGGTATAATTCAGCCTGAATATAATCACATTCCTGTGCCAGGACACTCAAAGCTCTGTATAAATCATGAAGTTGATAGTTCGGCTTTTCCAGGAGAGTCTGACAGTATTGAAAGGAGCTTAATTTACTTGAAGGATTTAAAAACCTTGAATAAATCAAATCTGACAGAATGGCATTCAAGTCAAATTGATAATCGTGCCGGTTTTTAATATTTCTGCAAATGTTTTGAATATGAAGAGAGTAATAAATACTCTGCAGAAACAGATACCCGCAGTTAAAGGTGCTTTCCCGGTTCTTTTGAACAGGGACATTGGGATTGAGAGCAATCGAAATAGATTCATGTTCTTTATTATATTTTTCGGTTTCGATTCTGGCCTGCTCTTTGGCCCAGGCCATGACACCATCACGATCGGTATTTAATTTTTTGGATAAATCGGAGAGCTTACCCAGTTTTTTATAGATTCTGGAAGTACTTTTTCCGGAATCATTGATATAAGCAAGATTGATATAGAAAGATTCATCATTTTTAGATTTCGTTGTCGTCACGCGCATAATACCATCACCATAGAAATTATATCACAAAATACAATAAAATACGATATATAAAATCAAATAATTTGACAAAAAAAGTAAAAGAAAAGCGCCTGTTTAAGCGCTGAAATGAAGTTCATTGATAAAAATAGCTGTCAAACTCCCGGCTCTTATCATAATCGTGTCCTCATTTCTTAGTTATTGTAACATAGGTAAATGAGTCACTTTCAAGAGCTGCCATAAAAAAATTCTTCTTACAAGATTTAATTAAGAAGGAAAACGCTAATAGAAGATGACGTAAAACTTTATGTAAAGAATTATCAGTCAATACCACTTGGCCTGTTAATCAGCGATTATCCTTGCACAATTCTTATCGATCTGATATATTATGTTCAAGGAGTGAGTTTAGCGTTTCGCTCTTTTTTATTTTGTAATCTCAATGATTATTTCAATCAGTCGCCTAATTACATGAATCAGGCGTTTAATTCTTCTTAAAAGAAATAGAATGTTTATAGGTATAAAGATTGATTCATACATATGACAATATCTTTTTGGTTATCCTTGCACAATTCTTATCAATCTGATATATTATGTTCAAGGAGTGAGTTTAGCGGTTCACTCTTTTTATTTTGTCATTTCTAAAATGATTTCGATTAAACGTCTAATCGCATGAATCAGAAGTCTAATCTCTTTCAAAAGGTTTATCGCTTTATCCATCATAAGCAACCCCTTTCTAATTCCATTCCGCACGAGGCCCAACGGCTTTATACTAAGGATTTCTTTTAGAATGTTTCACTCCCTGAATAAGGGACTTACGTGAATTTTCAATGCCCAAATTGACTGAATCTGTAATATAGGTCATTATATAGATATAAAGAAACGAACCATTTATGAAGAATAAATATTTACTCATAAATAGTTCGTAATAATAACGATGGTGCCATAATAGCTGATTCTAACGAACCAACCTTCGGACATTGAAATTACACTTATAAAATAAATTATTTATCTGCTACCTATATTCTACACCTGTTTTATAGGATAAGCAACTATTTTATTAGTTTTTATGTCATAGAATATTGTACATCCACTACAGATTTTAATTTCAAATCTACTACAATTTTTGAAATATTTTCTGAAATCAACACTGCTTTTGATTTTGCAGTTAATATATCACCCTTTCTCACATTTTCTGCTTCACTTTTATATTTCTCAATTTTACATTTTAAAATATTTGATTGTTTTTCAATCATTTTTAATTTCTCCATATAATTTTCAAAAGTGATTTGTTCAGCACTATATAAGAAAAATAACTTCTTCTTTTCTTCAGTTTGCTTATCCAATTTCTTTTTAGCAGCCAAAATATCTGGTGTGACTTTTTCTGTTAATAAAACACCATGTTTTGAAATATAATCAATTAAAATCTGCTCATTGATTCTATTTTTATTTTCATCTTCATAATACTTATAAACTCTGATATCACCATTTGATAAAGTTTTATTAGAAGCCGTATGCTTTAACAAAGTACCTGATAAATCATACACCTTACTTTTGAATATATACTGATTTACTCGTTCTGGCATATGCCAAGATGAATTTTTAATTGCCAATTCCTGTTGTTCTTTGGTCAACAATGTTTCACAATCCAATTCAAAGTATTCATTCCGAAAAAAGATTTCTCCATGATAAATAGGATTCTTTATAATTCGTTTTATGGCATCCTCGGAGATTGTTATTTTTGCTTCCACAAAGTCTTTATCTTTTCTAATAGTATTTCTAATCTTTAAAGCAGAATATCCTTGAATAGCCCAATCAAAAATTTTACGAACCAAAGGGAAAGTGATTTCATCTGGCTCAATTCCGCTTTTCTTTACTTCTCGTACATTTCCATGAATTTCTTTTTCTTCATATTTTGAAATTCTTTTATAACCGAATGGAGGAGTACCACCAAATATATAATTTCCTAATTTTGCACCACCAATCATTCCATTGATTGTACGTTCTGAAATTGTGTCTTCTTCCCATTCAGCGATTGAACCTATGATATGCACAAAAAATCTTCCAATAGCCGTGGACAAATCAATTTTATCTTTGATACTGATTAAATCCACGTCATTTTCTATAAACAGTCGTAATAAGTAATCTAAATCACCCAAGCGCCTTGTGAGCCTATCCAAAGAATAAATGATGATATATTCAACTTTTTTAGATTTCACTAAATCAATCAACTCATTCATTTTTGGACGATTCAAGGTCTTTGCACTTTGTCCATCCTCATTTAAAACTTTTATCGGATTCTTAAATTCTTCAAATTCAATATAAGCACGTGCCTTATTTTCCTGTTCAATCAGATTATAACCATCTTGTGCCTGTTGCTGTGTTGACTCTCTATTATATATCACCAATAATTTTTCACTACTCATACTTCTATTTTTAGAAGTTCCATACCTACAAAAAATGTTATGAAATGATGTTAATCAAATCATAACATTTTAATCCTTTATTTCCTAGTAACCATCAATCATGATTGAAATTTTATCATCCAGTGTACTGAATACTTTTATTTCAACATCCTCTGATTCATTTCTTTCGCATAGAGATATCGCAACTAATCGATTTCTAAATTTTTCAGATTCGATTTTGAATTTTTTAATGCTTGTTGCAAATCATTTGTTTCCGTTTTAATAACCTGTTGTTCTGATACCTCGAAATAGTACCCATGTGCTAATTCATATAATACTGTCTGTACATAATATTTATTTTTCATTTTCTTTTTCTCCTTCTACTCAAACCAATCAACTGGTTTACGTTTAAATTTGCTTTGCAATTCTACTGTTGGTTGCATATCCCACAGTTTATCTAAATGAGCATTGATATTATCATAATTGATATATTCATTGAACCAGAAGCGACCGATATATTCGTTCGCACCTTCAAAATTGCACCGACATTCTCCCAAATCATCAAATAGTAATATATCTTCTAATTGTTCATCTGATATAAAGATGATTTCTGGTCTTTTTAATCCTTTTGATGACATATAAAACTTTGTACCTTTCGTGATGTATTCTTCTTCCAAGGTCTTTTCCACATACTTTAGCAAGTAGTTTATCGTTTCATCATAGGTTTTTACTTTCTCTATATCTACTATGCCATTACCCCAAATGTCCTGTAATTCTCTTTTTGGGATATAGGGCATACCATAAGCGATTAAGTGTATATGCCAACGTTTTGTAAATTGTGTACCTCTTTCCAATACAGCGATATGTTCAAAAGATTTTCCTTTTTTTCGCTTATACTGTTTTTTGAATTGTTTAAATTTATAAATCACCTGTTCTCGTGTCGGTGGTTTCCTATCGATATCACGAAAGGTCAAAGTAATGAATTTATCTTCTGTGTCATATTGACAGATATTTGACCATATCAGTCTTTTCAATTCACGTTTACATCTTGAAATTGTTTGCGGCGCTCTTTGATAAGGTTCATTTGATTTAACTTTACTTTGCAGACGAGCTTCTCTTTTTTCCGCTTTTCTTTGTTTTTCTTCTTCTGTTAATTTATCATACAATTCACCCTCAACAATATATTCACAATCATCACTTCCTAACTCTCCAATCCGCACCTTGGAAAATCCATGGGGAACTGCATTTTCAAAAGTATAAATCTGAATCAAATTACCACATTTTACTATTTTTTTATTGTAATTTCCCAACTCAATTTCACCTCCAAAATACTTTAGTGTTCTTAAGTTTGGTTCTAATGTGTGCGTATATATAACAAGGGAAATATACGCACGACACCCGCAAGCGGGTGTCGGTGGGGCTGTGCTTCGATATACAAGCACATCACGCACAGCCCCATCCGAACTACTTTTTGTTTCTGGTTTAGAAACTTTTATATTCCTCATTTTCGTACAATCAATCACAAATCATTCTGTCGTTTCATCTCGTGAGAAATAACAACAAAGAATAGTCAATGTGTCATTTATTCATTTCTCTATGAAAAAACCATTCATAGAATCCCGTATGAACGTCAGAATGCATCTGTATTCAACAAAATAAGAAAAAATGAACTCATATACATATAATCATTAAAAGCGCTTAGAACGCTTTTAAAAGGCTTATAAACGTATTTAGCCAAAAAGAGATGGTGTATTTTCCATATCCCACCCACAAAGAAAGAAAAGGGAAGCATCATAAATCCGTAATTGTATTTATTTAAACGATCACCATTCATCAAAGCCCATTACATATCATAGTTTTTGCCATACCAGTCTTTTTGATCCACTGCAGCCTTTTTCATTTTTCCTGAATACACCATCCTATTCTTCTTTTTTTTTATGTCATATATCCTCTGCTTCTTTTGGCTATGTTCATAGCACAGCCACTCATAAATACAAAAGTTTTCTCGAAAATTTTTTAAAAAATTCCTTTCAATAATTTTGTTAAAATATTTTTCAATTTCCTTTTGCATTTCTTCATTCGCCTGTGCCATTCCGTAGCTGTCAAAAGAAAGTGAGGATATTTAAAATGACATTTGACGAAAAAGAAGAATTTTTGAAAGACATGGTGGAACAGGAAAAAATCGATGAAAAAGTTTGGCAGTTTGCTACAAGAACTTATGGATTTAACAATAAAACATTTGATGATATTTCTGTTTGGTACTTTGGAACGGACGTTGAAAACGCATTTGAAGATTACAACAATGGGTATCTATGATACCCCCTTTTCTTTTTTTATCCACCCTTGGGAAAATCCAAAGCAACCTGAAGGTTGCTATCCTAAAAAACGACATACAAAACGCTCTGCGTTTCTAGTCGTTTTTCAGGACTTGCAGGGTGGCATAATAGGGAATAGCGTTCACTTCAATTCTGTCACCTTGACCAATCCAAGCCTTGCCGACTTCCAGTGATTTCAATGGTTCATCAAACATCATTCTGCTGGATGTATCACTGAAAGAACCTAATAAAACTCTGCACATAAAGTTATCTCTCATAGCCCCCTTTATATAGGCGGTATCGCCACGTTGCATAGTTACCAAGAGGTCATACCCCATAGCACGACCTAATAATAGTATTGCTCTGATATCTTCTTCAAATACCTCACGTTGCTTTTTTGTCATGCAATCCAGAAGCACAATGTATTCTTCCAGTACAAGGATTTTGCTGTTCATAGATTCATCATCAACAAAATTTGTCAGCCCCATTGATTTTAACTCTCGCTGTCTTTCCAGCATTTCCAGACGAAACGCATGAACAAAATCTATCACCTGTTCGATATTTGATACTTCATTGGATATATACCTTGTGAACAAATCTCTGTAGCTGTAGTAATCTACCATTTTTCCATCTACGAGCCATACATCCGTATTGGAAGTAAACAGTCCATTTAAAACATATCGCACAAATACCGATTTTCCTTGTCCTGTTTCTGCAACAATCAGACAATGCGGATATTGCACCCAATCCCAGAACGTCAGACCATCAAAACCAGTACCTACAGATACAGTTGTTCTGGTAGCCTGTACTTCCTTTTTAGGGTGCAGAGATACCAGAACATCAAAATATAAATAGCCTTTATCTTTTTGTAAAACTGTGGTTACACTCGTATGTAATTCCACAGTTTCCTTGAAATGCTGGTATTCTGTTTCCGTTGCTTTTTTGTTAAATCGCACACGAACACGAACCGCATTTTCAAGCTGGGCAGTCCAGCATTTCAAAGTTTGTCTGTCCTGATTGTCTTTTTCAGAATAATCTCTACAGGTTTTTCTAACCTCATTGATAATTCTTTTTCTGGTCATATAATCTGAAAAGTTCTTTTTCATAATTTTTGAAAATATAAAGGCAGAAAAAATACTGAATCCATTTATAAACCAGTACACAATATCAGAAGAATTTATCATTACTGTTCTGTGATAATGAATACGTTTCTTCTTTTTCATCATTCATTCTCTTTCGATTCATCAGACTTCTTTTCTTCCTGTTTTTCATCTTTCTTTTCATCTGATGAATCATTATCCTTTTTCTTTGCTTTTTCTTTTAATTCCTCAGACTGTTGTTCAATCAGATAATTTTCACCTTTTTCAGATAAAGTATCATTTTTAAACAGTCGATAATCAAATTTCATTTCCTGTGTTTCTAAATCTTTTTGCGATACTTTTACAGTGACATAATAAACATTTTCAGGAAGTCCAATTTGTAGAATGGATTTTCTCTTTGTTGTGATTGTATCTTTTGTCATGAATATTTTTTCGCGTATCAGTTCAAAAGGGAGTTCATTTCCTTTATCATCCAATACCTCAAAAGAAGTTTCATATTTCTTTTGATAATTTAAAAAGGTTTCTTCCAATGACAATTCACCTAAATTCTTTTCTTTATCCATGATAAATTGTTCAGTAGTCAACGTATCGTTATTCAAAGACAATTCATATGTTTCACTGTTACTTGCCATTGGTCTATCATCTGGAAACCACATTTTACTTGTTGCCAATGCACCCACTATTAATATTAAACAAAATAAACCCAATAACAGTTTTTTGTTGTAGCCATCTTTTAGTATGATATATTTTTTTTCACTTTCTGATTTGAACATATATTCACCCCTCACATTAGACGAGAAGCAAAGCCTGTTTTAAACGCTTCGCTTCTTTAATCGCTATCAAATCTTTTTCATCAAATACTGCATATGTGCCATCTTTAAAATGACAGTACAATTTTTTACGTTTACTTTTTCGATATCTAAATGTTTTATCAAAAAATACTGTTACAGGGAAACCATTATCACCTCTGCAATAAATCAAATCTCCCTGAACTAAAATATCTGGCAATGTTTTTCCATGTAAAATCAAATCTTGTATTCTTACAATCTTTTCTTTTCTGGAAAAGTAATCTGTTATATAGACCATAGTATGTGTACCAGATGGACTATTGAGCAAACGTATTTCGGAAAATATAAAAACACTATCCATAGTTCTGACATAATCTCCCAGAACTACTTTTTTCATATCCAATAAATGGTATGGATGAAAGAAGCTGTATAAATCTTCGAACTTCTTTTTCTTTGATTCTTTGGACTTTTCCAGACCAAACAAAGGTACTTGTTCAAAATCTGTCATATTATCTTGATACAGGATTGGCAAAAGTTACTTCACCATAAAATTCTTTTAACTGTGACAAAGTTAATTCTCTTTGCCACCAGTCACCATTTGCTTTTTCTCCTGTTTCTCCGTTTGTACATTCCTTAATAGCGAAAGTCCAGTCATCTGTAGCATTGTTCAAATTCGCTTCCTGCACTATCAAAGTATCGCCCTTAATGTCAACGATAATACCAACATGATTATGACCATTTTTATTGTCACTTGAAAAAATAGAACCCTTTACAGGTTTATCTGCCTTTTTATATCGGTCTTTATTCAGTTTAGTTAGATTATCCACCCAATCATAGCCCATAGCCGACCACGAAGGCGCCCATCCATAAACTTCCTTTAATCTACCCCAGACAAACCAAGTACATTGACCTTCTAAACCTAAATATGGATTATCTGAAGATTTCCATATCTTTAAATCAAATTTAGGTTTTCCATTCAATTTTGAATCTCCACCAATCGAATAATTGGCACAGGCTACGTGTTTTGCTGTAGAGGTGCCACGAGAACGGACAATATCATATATCTTTTCATAGGTTGTCTTATCGTAATGCACACCATCATCACTGGCCATGCCATCTTTGATTTGTAAATAGGTGTTTAGATATTCAATACCACCAATCAGTTTACTAGATATCGTTTCATTGAACTTTTCAATCTGTTCATTCTTCACATTACTCGATTTTTCATCATTTACAGGATTTACCGATAAAACGATAACCTTATAGGGCTTCCATTCATTCTTTTTCAGTTCATTTAATTTATCGGCGTATTTATCTACATTATCCAAATCATTGACACCTAATCCAAAAACGATTGTATCGCCTTTTTTCACTTTGTCATTGACCTGTGCTATAGCAGTATCTGTAAACCAATCATAGCCTTGACTTTCTTTAGCAATATAAATGTCTTTATCTGTTTTCTTTGCATTTTCCATGCCTACAAAGCGAGAATCTCCCACCCAAATCACACGACCATCATTTAACTTTCTTGAAATAGTAACCTGTGAAACATTTACTGATTTCATATCCTTTAAAATCTGTTCAGAATGAGAAATTCTCCCCTGTACTGCCTGTGGGGATTGGTCTTTCGGTCTTTCGTATTCCAGCATGACAGCCTTTGTCACATTGGCAACACTGTTACTTCCTTTCAATTCATCCAGAGATGAAAAATAATTACCCCAGTTCCATTTCATAAATTCCTGATTATACAAAAAGTCTAACTGCATTCCCAAGTCTTCACGTTTTTTATTTTGTGATTTAGCATAATCAAATAAAGCCTGTTGTCTGCCAGCTGTTGTCCATTGTGCAATTCCAAAACCTGTCGAACCCAATTTAAACTCTTGACCCGCTTCTATGATAGCTGGATCAAAGTGACTTTCTACATAAAGATTTCCCATAATGCCAGCTGTAGCTTCTGGAGAAAACCCAACTGTACGAAAGAAAGACCAGATCGCTTTTTTATTACCTTCCTGTGTTCCGTCAGAATCCAAATTATACGTAAATTTGTTGAACGTATCACAATAGTTCTTTTGCCTTCGTTGATTTTCACCAGCCATTGCCCCCAATAGGCAAATAAACACAAGGGAAGGTAAGGACAAGATAATCAATGCTTTCTTTAGCATTAAGCACCACCCTTAAAGTATTCACGCTGGGCACGTGTGATTTCAGAAGTAAACTTGATTTTTCGTTTTTTATTATCAATAGCGAAAAACTGACGTTCTCCGTGCAATCCTTTTTCAAATCGTGAAATAACCGCTACATCTTGTGCAGTGATATCTGGTATATATTCATGTAATCGATTCAAAGTTTCCTCACCACACTTGCCAATATATTTATTAGTACAAAGGCTGAATACTTCACGAATCAATTTATTACCGCCTGAATCTGTATTTCTTCCAAATTCTTTTTCTAAATCTTGCACATCATGAAATACATAACCCAATCCAACATATGCCTTTCTTGCGAATTTCAGGAATCGAAGATTTGTTTCGAAGAAATAGATATCTCCATATTCCATAGTTTCATCCACCAATATACGCATAGTATAGATTGGTCGTTCCAAATCATAGGCATTTAATCCTCTGGCTTGCATAGCTTTTTCGTTTCTTTCTTTATTAAGGTACATACCATACGATATGTAATTCAAAAGCAGAGACATATAAGAAGATTTCACCCTTTTATCATCATTAGAACGGAGAAAGGAAACATCAAATCGAATGCTTTTTGTAAGGTCAAAATCAACATTTGTTTTTCTGTTGAACAGATATCCATAAATATCTATCATGCGTTCCAATCCTAAACGCAACTTATAGATATCCTGTAAGGCTTCTGATTCATACATATTTTGTTTATATTTTCTATTCGCTTCCTCAAGCACTTCTTCCAGAAGAAACCATTCTTCATTGTTGATTTGTTTAATGGAGCGTCCGATAAAAGGTCTGTAGAAATCCTTTAGTAACAATTCTAAATGTGTTATTACTTCTGGCTTGTCAATTCCTGTAGCACTTTGGAATCTTCCTGAAACTAAAGCAATCTGTGTACTGATATCATTTTCCGAAATCCTGTCTATATGTTCTTCGTTGGAAACATGAAAAATCTGCATTAGATTTACATTGTTCTTTTCGTCAATGGAAATAGTTTGAATACCCAGTTTCTTTGCATATTCTTCATATTCTCCGTGAATGTCAAATACATATAAAACGTGATTTCCGAAACTAAGCAGTTCTTCTTCAAAGAGTTTTCGCAGTGCGGATTTACCAGCACCCATACCAGCCATATCAAGGGTATTGTAGCTGTAATTATCAGCAAATTTAAAAATATCAGGAGCGTATAAGCCTGTGTCTGTGTAACCTATCAATCCCATATTTTTATCGATTCTGTTAATCTCTGAATGATTTAAGAATTGGGATATAGTTCTGCTGGCTACCATCTTTTTTATTGGATTGGAAAAGCTGGTCAACGCTTTATAATCCTCTACCAGATTGTTCGTCTGGATGAATCCATTCATTTTTTTAAAACTCAATTTATCAATCAGCTTATTAACTTTGTTTTGTAGTTTTTCCAAATCTTCCGCAAATACATAAACTCTCAAAGATATCTGAAATACACTGTCCTTCAGATTATCGACATAATCTGAAAATTCCTGTAATTCCTGTTTTGACTGTAAAGCACGTCTAAAGGCAGTAAATCGCTTGGCATCATATTGCTTGTCCTGATGTTTTTCAATCATTTTATCAATTTTATCATTTGATTCAGCTGGTGATAAACAATGGCAATCCATAGTAACCAGTACATCCTGATAGCCAATTACATCATTGAAAAATCCTGTATAAGTATATTTATCAAAATCGAAAATCTGTAAACATGTGCAGTATTTATTACCGTTGATATAGTATGTTTCATGAAAACTGATTCCTGATTTAGAACATACATTTCTTAGAAAATCCATGTTCTTTTTATTCACTTTAAAATCTTTATGCCTGATAATTTTCAAAATTCATCACCTGTTCACTTTCTTCTATATCTTTTAATTGAAGTATTTTTAAAAAGTCATTGTGTTTATCATCGTAAAAGTGAATATGTGTTCCATAATCATTCATTTCTGATACTGTAAGAGGAGATAAGAAATAAAAGCTATGTTTCATCTTAAAAGGTTTTAAATCTTCATCATATCTTGCGATTGCGACATATCCATCTTTACACCTGAAAATCAGAACCAGTGTAAAATCATGCACATTGAAATAAAATTCAATATTGTTTTCCACTTCTTTAATTCGTTTTTCATTTTTCAGTTCTTCTGGTTTTAATCGTTGAAACCATTCAATCATCTTTCCTGATTTTACAAGTCGTACCCTGTAATCACGTGGTTTTAATTCCAAACTTTCACCTCATTTCTTACATAATGTTATTGTTTAGTTCCATCATCAAATTTTGCAGTTGTCCACCCTTTATTCTTTTAATTCTTAAAAAGGAAGGTGCAAATTTTTCAAAGTTTGACATCAAATCTTCTGAAATATAGAAATACATTGTTGTATAGCGAATCCGATTATGAAATTTCATCACTTCGATTCTCTCCAGCATACGTTCTTTTAATCCTTCATTACTTTCTTCTTTTACACGTTTCTCAAAAAAATCAATGTTTTCATCCAGATTATTCTTTTTCTGTGACACAAACTGAATTTTGATATCACCCTGTAAAGTCTTAATCAATTCATTCATGCGATTTTCATTTCGTTCATCCATTGAATAATCCAGTCCGTTTGCTTCAATGTAACTACATTCAAATACTCCATATAGTTTATTTTCCTGTGTCTGTATCATGTCATTTTGAATGTCAATTACACCGCTGGAACGTACACTTTCTGCCAATAAGTAATCTTGCTTTTCTTTTGCCTTAGTCTTTTTAACTTTGACCTCTGGTTTGTGTTTTAAAGGGTTTCTCATTTCACATTCCACAGCCTTTCTTTATCGTGCTTTTCTTTTGTGTATTGCATGGCATATATAAGGCGCATATACCCAATCGAACCATGATTGATTCTGGATGGTAAGATGGCATAGGCTGTACACAATACATATAAAGCAGTCAATACAGGAGATAGCCAACTGTGTACATGACTTGAAATCACTTTATCTCCCAGTAATACAACAACCATAACCATCATGATTGCCTGAAAAGGAACTGCACTATCTTTAAAATTGTTTGTCTTTGCTGAACTTGGAACAGGTACTCTCATTTTCTTTTTTCTCACTTTCTATTTTTGTTTCCGAAATAACATGACCGACTAAAGCTACTAAAATTGCAAATAACATTATCAGGAAAACGTATAAAACAATGATGATCCATGCTGGTACATTCATTGTTCTTCACATCCCATTTCTTTCTTATGTTCTAAATAATATTGTTTCCATTTCTGCATATTGTTACCTACTCAAAAGAGAGTTCTTCATAATCCTCTGTAAATTTTTCACAAATCTTTTCATACTCTTTTTCGTCAATTTCTAATTCCGTTCCGCAGTATGGGCAAGTAATGAAGGGATTTGTATTTACGTTACTATAGTAATATTCTCGTAATTCCATTTTTAATCCACACTTTGGACATCCACCAAAAAATGGAGAATATTCTTCTTTTAATATCACTTTCATTCTTTCTTATCCTTTCTGTCTTTCTTCAAATATGGATATAATTCAATGTTTTCATCCGTTGTCTTTGGATGATTTTTTTCAGATGGATTGTGCTGGTTGTGATTTTCATATCCTTTGTTTTCCTCATGATTCTGTTTCTGTTCTTCCAGATAATCATTCATTTCATTTTGCTGGTCATTGTCTGATAAACTTTTCTTTTCATCCAAATTCTGTATGTTGTCAAAGGAATGATTTGATTCATCCTGATGGCTTTCATCATAAATTCTTTTTTCATTATCCTCTGATGAATTTTCAAATCTTGGTTTTTCCTGACTTTCATCTTTATCAAATTGACTGTTACCTGTATTCTGTGACTTTGATTCATCAAAGGTTTTTGGTTTATCATCCTTTACAGAGCGTTCTTCATTCTGTACCGACTCATAACTTTGTTTATCCATAGATGGGGCTGGTAAAGCAAGCCTATTTTTTGTTTCTTCATTTGCACGTTTGTCCGCACTGTTTTCTTTAAATTCTTTATAAGTCGACTTAGCGTCTTTATAAGCAGTTTTTCCTCTGTCTTTGATAAAATGACCGCCGGATTTTGCGCCTGAGCCTACCACTCTTCCAAGCTGACGAGCCATAAACATATTTTTCAAAGCGCTCATTGAACCATCATCAATACCCAAAAAGTCATTGATAAAGCCAGAACCTGTAATAATTGACATTCCGACTGAAAGAATTAAAATCCCTTGTACCAATACATTCTTTTCAAAACTATTCATTATACCCGTTGAAATCAGGGTGAATAATTGCATACTTGCATAAAGAACCACAAATCCTAATGCTGTGGAAACACCTTCTTTTAATGCTTTACCGATATGCGATACATCCATAAATCCTTTTCCCAGTGCAAATTGACCGAATACATAGAAACTCAACCAGTTATACAGCAGATAGCCGATTTTAAAGACTGCCAACAAATAGATAAAGAAAGTAATAAAACAAAGCATATTGATATAAACCCAGTTAGGTTTAAAGCGATAATAGCTGATTTCAAACATTCCCAGAAAGCCACCATCTAAATCTTTTTCAACTTTATTCCAGTTACTTTTACCCTCGGCTACATCCATTTCAATCGTGTAAAATTGATTCAATCCACCTTCACCATCTTTTTCCAAAAGAACATCCGTATTCAGATATTTCAGCTTTTCTTTCGGTACATCCTCCGCACTTAATGTAGTCAGCTTATCTTTTTTCAAAGATTGCTCAAAATCATACGTATTATCCAAAAATATCTTTTCGGATGTCAGAAAATCCTTCTTATTGAATACATCACCAGTTATTGACATCAGGTCATTCTTGGCAGTATTCATCAGAGAAAACAATGTTGAGAACATAGCCACAGCCATCAGTACCAGAAATCCGTTGTACAGTGTCTTTAAATTGTTTTCGAGTTTGAAAAGACGAATTACAACCACTATCACAAAGCAGATAAATAAAATTGAATACAATACAGTTTGAATGTTTGTCATGACACCAGATAATAGAGAAGATAAACCATTTGTTTTTCCTTCGCTGTCCACTGCCATGAAATCAAATTTTGCAACATCATTGAATCCTGTTTCTGCAATGTCCAAAAACCATTTCATCAGACCATACAGCCAATTTCCTATTCCTCGTAATGTACTAGTCAGAAAATTGTTTGTTTCCATCTGTTCATAAACTCCGTCTGGTACTTCGTTTATGTCCTTGGCATAGACAGAAATCGTTGAAAGAATCGGAATACAGAACACAGATAATGTGATTGCCCATGATTTCCATTTTGTTTTTCTCAATTTTTCACCTCATTTCTTCCGCAAAAAGAAGAAAAGCACACCAGTTTTTCCTGATGTGCTTATTCTGATTAGATACCGCTTTTGAATGCATTCCAAATCGGACTCGCATATTTCAAAATAAAATATCCAATCGCCACATATACAATGACTTGTTTTGCAAGGTCTTTTTTACCAATGGCGTACATCGCACCACAAATAACGACTGCCACCAATCCCAGAACATCAATCAATCCCAGTGCCTGTTGTTCTGCTGTGTTTGCCAAATTCTGTGCCTTTTCCCCTAAACTTTCTGCATGGGCAGTCAATGTTTCCTGAAGAAGCATTGTTCCCCCAGCAAACAGGGAAGTGAAACCATAAACGAATTTGTTTTTCCATGTTTTTAATTTATGCACGTTTATTTCCTCTCTTTTCTATCATGTGTCAATCTATAAATCATCATTCCAAACCCTACTAATGCAGAACTCATCAATAAAGCTTTCATGGAAGTTTCAGCCATATTTGTTGCCGTATCTACAGGTGGTGTAGTAGGTGGAAAATTGATAGTTACAGTCTGTCCTTCATCTTCCAAATCTTCATGACTTGTCAAAAGGTTTCCTTCCATGTCATAGACTTTTTCAAAAACCACTAAGTCTTTCCCAGCCAATTTGTCAGAATCCACTGTGAAGGTGATTTCTACAGAACCAGAGCGTTCCGTCAATTCAATTTCTTTTTCAACTGTCAAACCTTCGATTTCCTTACCTGTCATTTTGTCTATAATTGTTCCTACAAACTTATAGGTTGCTGGCGGGAAGTTCTCGTATTCGACAACATCCTTTAATTCAACTTCACCTTTCGGTACAATTTCTTTTTCGCCATCAATAGAAGCGGTTGTTCCAATTTTGTAATCATGCGGTTTCACTGTAACCGTTTGGTTTTCATCTTCTAAGTCCTCATGGCTTACATATAGGTTTCCATCTTTATCAAAAACCTTTTCAAAAACAACTAAATCCTTTCCAGCGATTTTGTCAGAATTTACTTTCATTTCTACTACAAATTCACCGTCTATTTTCTGAATGTCCACCTTTGTAGTTTGCTTCAACCCCTCAATCGCTTCACCAGTTTCTTTGTCCATGATAGTTGTTTCGACTTTATAAGTTCCTTTTTTAAAGTTCTTATATGAGATTTCATCTTTCAATGTTATTTCACCTTTCGGTGCAATTTCTTTTTCACCATCAATAGAAGCCGTTGTTCCAATGGATGGCATTTCATTTTCATCCACCATCTTTACAATCTGGATTTCTTGATTTCCTTTTACTGTGAAATGTACATCCCTTGCCAGTTCAACACCATTTGGAGCATGAATTTCCTGTAAGATATATTCATGTCCTACTTTTAATCCACGAACTTCTAATGGCTTTCCGTCTGTTACCCAGACTTTTTGATCATCAGAATCCGTTTCGTTATAGTTGAACTTCACCTTTTTATTTGTTTCACCATCCAATAATTGAAGCGTTGCTCCCTTAACAGGATTTCCTTTTGAATCCACTTTGTTTAATTGAATTTTTGAAACACTATCTTCACCAGTAACTGTTAAATGAACAATTCCATTTTCATCCGCATTATTTGAATCAAATCCAAAAGGTATATTTCCATCTAAAGTTCCTTCAGTAAAATTGCCTAAATGGTATCCTGTTGGTGCTTTTGTTTCTTTCAGTGTATAGGTAATAGGGGTTTTACCATCTGGAAGTCTTGTATAAAGTCCTGAAATTTCATTTGAACCTTTTCCAGCTTCCCATGTCAAAGTTCCCATATTTTCACCTGTATCATCTCGAATGACATCATAGCTTGCAGAATCTAAAGAACCTAAGCCTTGTGCCTGTTCTTTGGTTTCTTTATCCTGTTTTTCTACTTTGATAGAACCTGTGATAACTTTTGTACGAACTCTTATTGTTCGAGGGTCTTTACCTTTTAGCATTGCTACATTTTGAGAAGTAGGAGAAACATAAGCTAAACTAGTTCCTGAATTATCGAATCCGTAAAGTTTAAACATTAAGCCTCCATTAGCAGAATCACCATTTTCAGCCCATATTTTTAATGTATTACCATTCTGTTCACAGTGAATTCCCTGAACGTCATTTAATTTATAATTTTCAAAAACTCCATTTACATCAGTTAAAGTTTGTGCATATTCTTTTCCGTATCCATATAGAATAACATTTGATTTATGAAATGAAACAGCTGTATCATAAACTCTCAATCTTTCATTAATTTGATTGATTTTTTCTTGAATATCAGGATGAATATGTGTTACTAATCCTGGTCTTACTTCTTGCCAAATGCGAATTTGTGTTGCGTAGTCCATTTCATCCGAAATATCACCATTAAATCCATAACCTAAAGCAGAAATCCAAGCTAATCTTTTAGCTTGTTCTGGACTTCCTGTGTATGTTCCTAAATCCTGTGCGGAATAATCACCAGCACCATGGATAGCTGCTCTTAAAGGGTCAATACAATATACTTTTTGTCCGTTGATTGAAAATTTAGCATACACATCTGAATCGTAGCCATCATTTACAGGTTGAGTAAATCCAGTAGCCCATTTATAAGATTTATTTGTTGTCAATCCATAAGGCACTTGCACATTTAAAGTATATTTATCCTGTGCATGAACTGTAGCAGTAAATATAGAAAATATTGTTAGTACCGAAGCGAAAACCTTTAATCCTGTTTTGCACCTTTTCTTGATGTTCATAAATACTCCTTTCTCTTAAAAGAAAAAGCACATCAATTTATTTTTCTGATGTGCTTATCTATAGAAAGTGAGGTTTAATTTTATGAATATTATTGATATAAAGAAACAATATAATACCAAGTTCCAGCTTCTGTTGTTTGTCCTAAAACACTGTATCTATCATATTTAGAATCCCAACCACTAATCATTGATTCTCCATATGCTGTTGCTTCTGCTTCTGTTCTAAAAGCCCCAGCTGGGATTGTATCATCCAATGGCTTAGATGGTTGTATTGGTTGTGTAGTGCTTCCAGAATTACCATTACCTGTATTATTGTTTACAGGTGTAGATGGTTGTGTTGGTTGTGTAGTATTTCCAGAATTACCATTACCTGTATTATTCGTTGAAGCCTGTTGTTTCTGTACTTCCTGTTGTTTTACTTCTTTAGTTTCCTTAGTTTTCTTAGACATTGGAGTTTCACCCTTTTCAGGTTTTGTTAACTCTTCTATCTTTTCCTTCGCTTCTTCCGTAGAAACAACTGTAACTTTTGATTCTTTTTCCTCTTTGTTATCGTACTTGTCGGTTGCAATAACATTGATTTCATAAGAACCTACTTTGGAAACATCCAGCCCCTTATCTTCAACTTTAATTGTAGTTTCGCTCAAATCATCTGCTTTGAAATAATCTTCCAATTTTACATTTTCTGCATTTTGTTCAATCTTGATTTCTTCTTTGAAATCCTTGAATTTTGGTGGGGAAGTATCTTTGACTTCCAGATTCACAGTTTCTTTTTCTTTATCTAATGACAATTCCACTTCATACTTGCCAACATCCAAGAAATCCTTGTCCTTGGATGTAACTGTTTCTTTCTCCTTGTCATAAGTATATTTCTCTGAATCTGTCTTTAAATCGCTTTTTACAGATACTTCCTTTAATACTTTCTTTGGAGTATCCTTTTTCAAAAACTCTTTAGCGCTTAAAGATACAGTATCACCTAATTCAATTACTTTTTCTTTTGACTGAACGTGCAATTTTGCTTGATTGAATTGTGTTAATCCGAAAATACCAATCAATACTGCAATTCCTACACCAGAACCTATTACAATGTTTCTTGTTTTCTTATTCATAAAATTTCACTCACTTTCTCTTTTATTGTTTTACCTATTTATTCACTTGAGGTTGTTTGTTTCTAACCAGTTTTGTTGCGATAAAACGTCTGGAAATTGGATATCTTTCAAAATCTCCTGAACCTGATTTTCCAGCGGATTCAGTCATTAAACAATTCTCAAAATCCACTTCATCCATATCAGCCAATCCCAAAGGCAATTCATCTGCAACTGTTACCTCGATTGTATCTTTCAATGCTAATGACATAACTCGCACACGATACCCTGAAATATCATTTGTCCGTCTGCCATTCACATAAGCTGTAACTACTTCTGAATCCAAATACAAGAACTTTCCATTAAATAAATCAGATAATTTCTTAACTCCTTTTGTCAAATATCCGTTCTTATTCAGTTCTACAATATTGGAAACATCAATCGCACCATTTTTTAATTCTGTAACTTGAATACTAGCCATAATTCTTTTAATTTCTCCTTCTGTTTTTCTTTTTAGCTTTTTCTATATAGAGATTCTTACTAACCTAGTTTCAAGTATCTGTAACTAGGTATAGTTTAGCATTTTTTTTTTGCTGATTCCATATTGTTCATATTTTTATGATAGGAATTACAACAGTAACAGTTCTATTTCTTCCTTTTTTTCTAAGGGGGCAATATCATATAATGCTTTTTTTTCAATTTACATCATCCTTTCTGTAGAATGAGTTTCCCAAAGTCTTATATAAGATATTCAAATCTTTTATAGAAACATTCAGACAAGCCATAAGTGTTAAAATATCCTCAAATCCAACCATACTGTTATCAGTTTCTATAGACATGATTTTTGATTCAGAAAGTCCACTTTGTTCAGAACATTCTTTCAAAGTAAGATTTCTGCTTAAACGATAGCTTCTTAAAAGTTTGCCCAGTGAATCTGGAACAATTTCGTTGTAATACCATTCAATACCCATTTCATCTTTAAAATTTGAATATTCAATCTTTGCATTTTCGAATAATTCTGTATCCTGTATCTCATCCAAAGGAATCCGTAAGATACGTGCAAATATCAATGCATTCTTTTTTGTTATTTCATATCGCGGTTTTCCGTTCAAATAACAATACACTGTATTGTCACTTACATTTAAAACGCTCACCATCTTTTTTATGAAATCTGGTTTATGTGTGTATCGAATTGATACATAGTCATTTAATAATTCATGAATTGCTTTCATTTGTTTCTATCACACCTTTCTGTCTATACATCATCATCTCATCTCGTTTTTTTTTTTGTTGCAGTATGTACTTCTTTTCCTCACTTTCTTCTTTAATAGGGGTCTTACATGAAGAGAGATATTAAGTGAGTCAGAACTTCAAAGCCCCTGATTTTTTTCTTCTCACTTTCTTCTTTTTTTTTGAAAGGATAAAGGGTCTTACATGGAATCTAATATTTCTAGAGGTATGAAGCTTTTTTTTGTACAAATTTTTGATTCCAATGCCCTTGTGATTATCCTTGAATATTTCTTAACAATCTGATATATTGTGTTCAGGGAGTGAATTGGGTATCACTCTTTTTTTTATTTTATAATTTCAATAATTATTTCAATCAAACGTCTGATTGCATGAATCAAAAGTCTGACTTCTCTTAAAAAGATTGTCACCTTTTCCATCAGCAACCCCTTTCTAATTCCGTTCCGCACGAAGCCCTTAACGTCTTTATACTAAGGATTTTTAGAATGTTTCACTCCCTGAACAGGGGACTTACATGATTTCTCAATGCCCCAAATTTTTAACCATGTTTTCTTTCGCTTACTCTTTTATCAATTTCCTTTCTGTATCTCTGTTTTTCTGATTCATAACACTTTAAGTGTCCAGCGCAATAAATCCAGTCATTATCTGAATGTGAATAGTGTTCTTTGACACTATCAAGCATTTCACGAATTTCTTTATATGAATAACCTATTTGATGTAATAACCTTTCTGTTTCAGAAAGACCATTTTTATCAATCAGCTTTATTACTTCTTCTAATTTCATCTTCTTTTCTCACTTTTCTCTTTTTTTCTCAATATCAGCATTTCCTAAAAAGAAAAGGCACACCAGATATTTCTAATGTGCCTATACAAAATTCTATGTTTCAGATAAGCACCTATTCACTTGTCAAAGAACGAGTGAAACTATTATGATTCGCTTATCTTTAGATTTTTAATATTTATATAAAAGAAAAACGAACCACTTACTGACAAATAAATAATTCATCAATAAGCGGTTCGTATTAACTACGATGGTGCCTGCACGCGGAATTGAACCACGAGTTCATCCTTACCATGGATGTGTATTACCATTATACTATGCAGGCATTTGAGGCCTCTCTATTGTGCCATTGATTTCAAAAAAAATCAACTGAAATCATAAAAAGGCTACAAACTTTACCAAACGAAAAAACATGAACCGTAGTGAAGATCTCAAAAAAATAAAATTGTACTGTTAATAAAAGATAAGCGATTAAGAAAGTCTTAATTATTTATTTGTAAAAGATGTCATTTCTGAAACAAGCGTAGTTTCTTCTTGGCTTGCCTCATGAGTTGGGTTGCTAAGAGTAGTGTCTTCTAAAGAATTTTTAAGTTTTAAACAACATGGTTTAAAGGAAATGTAAGTTATTCCACCTCCAATTACACCTCCAACTACCGGAATGGCCTTTTTAAAAAAGCCAGAGAATACTTGTTTAGTCATATTTACGCCAAACCATTTTGAAATACTTTTAACTATCGGATATATGGTGCCTTTTGTAAGAGCGGCTTTCATCATCTTTTTTTGAACACCATCAGCAAAAGCTTTTGCTAATGCTTTTATAGCGGTATTGGCACCTTGGACACCATACATTGTTCCTAAACATAAGATTAATATATTCAATGTTTCGGAATCAAACTTTTGATTATTTTCATTAGTGTCAATTTCAGGGAAACCGTAAAGATACATCAGTTTTTGAGCAGCACGTAACATATATCCATAATATTGCACGATATCAGCAGGAATAGTTGCGACCATAGAAATACCTCCTGGCATACCTAATGCAGCTGAAATACCAGAAACACAATTCCGTTCGTATTGAATGACTTGATCAGCAATTCTATTTATATCTTCTATAGAAATTCCAGCTTGAGCCGGTGTTAAGGAAATGGCTTTCTCTATGATATCTTTAGGAAACTTTTTCATAAACTCAGCACGTAAGAATTCTTCACGTTGAATACGAACACCCGGTGTTTTCAAGCCCAGAATAATAAAGTCTTCAATATCTACTTGTCCATTTCCATTGGTATCAATTGCCTTTACAACGGATTGCTGCGCATCGTTGACCTTATCTTTAGTATAGGATGCGATAGATGAGACTGTTGAATGTGTTGAATCAATAGCTTTTTTAGCATTATTTTTTAATGTATTTATTTGAATTTTGTTTTTCATGATTTCTAATCTCCGTTCTCTTTAATATAACAAAATAATAGCAAAATTACTGTGTAAAGATAGATTGGATTAAGTTTTTGATTTTATACAGAATCATCTATAAAAATACTCTTGTCTAAAGTCCGCTAGAGACTATATACTGATTTTGTTAAGTAGGAGGAATAGATTATGGATAAAAGGATTGAAGAAGGAAAAAGGAGCAAGCATAGTAAGACATCTAAAGTTTTAAAATTTCTTACCTCCAAGGGAATTATCATATTTATTTTGATCATTTGTGTTTTTGGGACAGGGATAGGATTAGGGAAAAGCTTTTTTACAGATTCTAAGACTACAAAACTAGGCTTTGAGGATATAGGAGAATTAGCAACGCAAAATGCGTACAGTTCTAATGTTAGCGTAATTGATCAGTCGCGAGATTTATTTGGGTTTGAAATTCCATTTACACAAAGTAAGTATGTATTTAGTTATGATACTGTCATTAAAGCAGGAATTAACTTTAGTGATATCACATGGAAAGTGGACGAAGATAACAAGAAAATTCAAATAAATTTGCCGGAGGCTAAAGTTTTAAGTAACGAAATTGATGAGCATTCACTGAAGGTATATTACGAGTCAGAAAGTATTTTTACGAATATTGAATTAGAAGAAACAAATAAAGCTTTGTCAAATTTAAAAGAGACAGCGCAAAAGGATGCTATAGAGAATGGTTTGCTTGATAATGCAATTGCAAATGCAAAAACTCTTGTTAAAAATTTTGTTGGGCAAGTATATGATTTAAATACATATCAAATTGAATTTGAATAGGAGAATAGTGATTATGAAGAAAAAAATAATGACTTTTATTATAGGCGTTATTATTATAGTTGTTTTGTTTTATATGTATCTTGCATTTACACGTTAAATTATGATTTTTAAGAATAAGCTGTTATCTTCACCATATGATTTAGATCAAAATAAAGTGGAGACTTTTTCGCTAACTTCGTTGTCAAAAGAAATTTATAATATAACACAAACGATATATGGGTTATATAAATCTGGGGAAGTTATCAAAGTAGAAAATGGAAGTAAAGAATTATATCTGGATGCTGGTGCCATAGACGATACAGTGTGGTTTAGAAGTGTTCCGGAAATTAGAGAAATCTTATATCGAAATCGCAAGAGCGATGGTTTATATCCTATACAGTTTTCTTTGAATAAATTTTTGTTTCAACTTGGATTGAAAGAGCCGATAGATTCGAAAAACAATACAGAGTATCTCAAACTTTTATATCTCTTTTACATAATGCATTACTTTATTTTTCCTCATCAGAATTTATTTAAAAATTGGAAGCATCAAAATTTCGACTTTGAACAAGGATATGATGATGGAGCATTGGATGCAGAGCCATTGCATTTTTTGATGAATCAACTTTTATCAAATTTTGATGCACTGGAATCTTATTGCCTTCATCATATAGCTATTGATTCCATGATGAATTCTTTGAATGGTTTTATAGTAGAAAATCAAAGGATGCCTATAAGTATAAGGGATTATGAAGTACCTCATACTTTGATAATTCAAATGTTGTATTTGTGTGATCGTTATAATATCTGCGCTTATTGCCAAGATTTACGAAAAACACTTACATCCATTGTTTTAGAGGAAATCATTCCTACACCTAATGTTCCGCCTTTTCCAAATTGGAAATATCAATATTTACGCATGGAAGAATTAGATGCTTTTTTTATGAGCAATGCTTTTTATTGGTTTTGTACACAATCTACAAAAAATGTCGCATCAAGGGAACGAATAAAGTTTGCACAGAATAACGCTGTAAAGAATTTAAAGCAGATGATTAAAAATGATCGAATATGGATGGAGAACAATCAGTCAGGATTATTGATCGAAGTCATTGATAAAGAAGAAGTGATTTATGCCTTACGGGCTGCCAGCGCAGTGAAAACGTATTGGGATATTGCTAAAAATAGCAAATTACGGTTGTTAATAGGGAAATATAAAAGATCATTATCTACTTTATTACTTCATCCACAACGTAAAGTTTATCACTCATTAAGTGAAAGATTCTTTATCTTAATGTGTCACATTGAATATGACTTGGTGACGAAAGATATAGAAAATTATGATGTTTTTTATGAACGAATTACCAAAGAAACCATCTTTTTAAATTTAATCTTTGCCGCGTATCAGCAGCCATCATATGAGGATTGCGAGAATTTTCTAAGAGATATATTATTTAATCTTTCATAAACAGGATAGTAACAATTCCTGTTTTTTTGTCCAAAACTTTTGTAACTTTTGCCTTTATAGATATAAATTGCCATGTGATACAGTGACAGTGACCTCAAGGAGCAAAGTATCAGGCCTGTTTGTACTCTTTACTCTCGAGTTGGGTCGAGTGGTACATTGTTACAAAAGAAAGAAATGGGATATTCAATGTTAAAAATCAAAGAATTTGCTCAGCTATGTGGCTGTAGTATTTATACGTTACGTTATTATGATGAAATTGATGTATTGAAACCGGCATATGTTGATGCAAAGTCAGGGTATCGATTTTATGAAGAAGAACAAATCAAAGAGTTTAATCAAATCAAACGATTTCAGGAGATTGGGTTTTCCATTGGTGAATTTAAAGCACTGCAGGGAAAGGAGGAAGAGGATATACTTAGGGAAATACAATCAAAAATTGAGCATATGAAAAAAAATGCATATAAGGCAAATGAATTAATGAAAATGTATAAGGGTAAAAGAGAGGTTTAAAATGAAAAAAAGAAGTGTATTAGCTTTGGTATTGGCATTTGTTTTGGCTGGATGTTCGAGCGCAGATATAGAGACTCAACTATCATCAGAAAATAACAAAAACGGAGATGTATCAATAGAAGACATTGACTGGAATATTGAAGAACAAATCCGAGATAATGATCGTTTTGTTTTAATGGATTATACCAATAATTCAGATGTTGTTCTTGTCGGATTTAAACTGGATTTTAAAGAAAAAAAGGATGTGAAAGAAGAAGTAAAAACAAGTCTTCTTGAACAAATTCAACAAGATGTTGGACTTAGTGATGAACAGATGGAACATTTTTATGATCGTCCGCTAGAAATGTATGCCAAATCTGAAAAAATTGTAAATCCCGAGGAAAGCGTGACAGGACAAAATTGTTATTATTATCAAGGATATGTGTATTTAAAAAATCCAGATTTATATGAACTCGTGGAGCCTGATATTGCAACGATTCAATATCTAAAAGATGATGAAATCTATACAGAATACTACGATTTTCACAAGAAAAAATATTCGTTAGAGGAGAAAACAGAAGAAGCTGATTATTGGACAGATTCAGAACTTGGAAAATTAATCACTAGACCAAAGGATAAAATAGTTCGTAGTGATTTAGATATAGAAAACGCATTTTCGTTTAAAATAGAGGGTTCATCCCAAGAAGATTTTGAATCCTATGTAGAAGATTGCATTGGAAAGGGATTCACAGTAGATAGTTTAAGATCAGATATGAATTATTCGGCAAATAATGAAGATGGATATGATTTATATATATCGCATGATGCAGATCAAGAGGTAATTGACGTTAATATTTCATCTCCGCAATAAAATGATTGCAGAATTGCTTTTTCGCAAATAGGTATCTACCAGATAAATATCATTTTCACAGACACAAAATTTATATAACGTAAAAACTTATCTTTTAACTTTGACTAAGTTAAAATACAAAAAAATAAGTTAAAAGAAGATGAAGAACTATTTATTAACGAATTTGTAATTTTTGTTAAATATAAATTGAGGGTTACAAAATACTTTTTATTGGAACAAAATTATGCGTTCCCGTTGATAAAATATTGCAATAAGTTATGGATAATGATATGATTTCCACCGTAGTAAAAAAAGGAGGACATTTTCATGTCAGAAGTAGTAAGTAAAAAAGACTTAGTTGAAAAAATGGCTGAAGAATGTGGGGTATCTAAAAAAGATGCAACTGCATACGTTAAATTCTTGCTTGACGAAATTACAAACACACTTGTTCAAAAAGGAACAGTAGATTTGAACGGATTTGGAAAATTTACGGTAACAGAAAGAGCTGCTCGTAAAGGAATCAATCCTTTGACAAAAGAATCTATTGAAATTCCGGCATCTAATGCAGTGAAGTTCAAGCCAAGCAAAGCTTTAAAAGATGCAGTAAAATAAGGGTTATCCTACCACATAATTATTGTTTGAGAGATAGATGAAGTTAAGGCAGACACAAAATTGTCTGCTTTTTTCTTTGGTCAATTATTGGTATAATGAGATGTAGTTGAAAAGGAGATGTATCATGACTTCACCGGTTTATATTGTAGGTCATAAAAATCCGGATACGGATTCTATTTGTTCTGCTATGGCGTTAGCCGAGCTCAAGCAGAAAATGGGAATGCATGCGGTTGCTGCTCGTATCGGACACTTAAATCCGGAAACCAGTTTTATTATAAAAAAATTAGAGCTGGATCCACCTTTGTATATGACGACAGCCAAAAATACGTTGGCTGAAATAGAGATTGACGAGGCAATCACGATTCCTCGCCATGAAACTCTGCGCCATGGATGGGATTTGTGTCTGGATAAGGCAAAAGCACTCTATGTAGTGGATGACAATGATAATTATATTGGTATGGCTACCATTGGTGATGTTTCTAAAGTGCAAATGCAGGATCTAAATATCACGAAGGATCTGTTAAAGGAAACACCGTTAGAAAATATCGTAAAATGTTTGAAGGGAAGTTTCATCTTAAAAGGAACTTTGCCGATGAGTGGAGAAGTTCGCATTTCGGACAAAAAGCTCATGGAGCGTGATCTGGAAGGTGCTATCATGGTTTTAAGCGACCATGAGGATGATATGATCAAGAGTATGGCTAAAGGTTGTGCTGTGATCGTGATCGCGGAAAGCTTTGTTCCTAACGATTATATTATTGAAATGGCTAGAAAGTATGGGGTAACTCTTATTTCGACCAACTATAATACAATGAAGATCATTCAGATGATCTATCGAAGCATCCCGATCGAATTGATCATGACACCGGCCAGTGCGATCACATCCTTTAATCGCGGAGAGTTTTTGGAGGATGTGGAACGGGAAATGTTGAAGTCTCGTCATTCCAGCTATCCGGTATTGGAAAAAGGGAAAATCGTTGGTTCCGTGGCACGTTATCATATTTTAAAAGCAGAGAAGAAAAAGTTTATTTTGGTGGATCATAACGAAAAGAAACAAGCAATCAACGACATTGACAGTGCTTATATCTTGGAAATTGTCGATCATCATCGTATTGGTGATATCGAGACGGATCATCCGATTCAGTTCAGAAATATGATCGTAGGCAGTTCTTGTACGATCGTTGGTTTGATGTATCATGAAATGAATATCAAAATGTCGGATACGGCAGCGCGTTTGATTGCCTATGGCATTATTAGTGATACGATGAATTTTAATTCGCCGACATGTACGCAGATCGATAAAGATTTGGCAAAACGTATTGAAAAAGAACATGGTATCGATTTTGATGCGATGGCTAAAGAACTATTTGCCAATACCGCTACGATTCAAGATAAAAGTTTTGATACGATTTTACATAGAGATTCTAAAGAATATACTTTATCGGGAAAACGTGTGGCGATCTCACAGGTATTTATTTTTGATTTAGATGTAGTGGATCAGATCCGAGATGACTTTTTGAAGTACATGGAAGAAGAAAATAAAATGCGTCATTTAGATTTGTTACTGATGGTATTTACCAATGTGGAAGGCAAGGGAAGTCGCTTCCTTTATGTCGGAGAGCTTTCTCATGCGATAAAAGGATTAGTGGATTCTTTTACCAAAATGGGATATGTATCGCGTAAAAAACAAATCGTGCCAAGATTGGCTCAGGAGTTAGCATAATTATGAGTGTTACAGAAAAATTTTTACATTATGTATCGTTTGATACCCAATCCGATCCGGAAAGTACAACAGCGCCAAGTACAGAAAAACAGCTGGTGCTGGCAAAAGAGTTGGAAAAAGAATGCAAAACTTTAGGATTTCAAAAGGTGATGGTGGATCCACATGGGATCGTATATGCGACATTGGAGGCAAATGATGAAAGTCTTCCTTCCTTTGGCTTTTGTGCGCATATGGATACGGCTACGGAATTAAGCGGAAAAGACATTCATCCTCGAATCATTGAAAACTATGATGGTTCCACGATCGTTTTAAACGATCAATATCAAATGGATTGTAAAAAGTATCCGGCTTTATCCAACTGTATCGGTGATGATTTAATTGTGACCGATGGAAATACTTTGCTTGGTGGCGATGATAAAGCGGGTATTGCGATCATCATGCAGGCTGTAGATGAAATGATCAAAGAAAATCTGCCACATGGAAAGATCATCGTGGCCTTTACCCCTGATGAAGAAGTGGGACGGGGAACAGAGAATTTTGATTTAGAACAATTCCAGGTTGATTTTGCCTATACCGTTGATGGGGGCCGAATTGATGCCATTGATTATGAAAACTTTAATGCCGCTCAGGCTAAAATCACGATTACCGGCAATACGATCCATCCGGGCTATGCCAAAGATAAAATGATCAATGCTTGTCTTTTAGCACACGAGTTGATCGAAGCATTCCCAAAACAGGAAACACCGGCGCATACAGAAAACAGAGAGGGTTTCTATCATTTGTTGGAGATGGAAGGAACTTGCGAAAGTGTCAGTCTGGCGTATATTATTCGTGATCATGACTTTGAAAAATTTACGGCCAGAAAGCAGTTTGTTCAAGATGTAATCAATTCTTTGAATCAGAAGTATGGCGATCGTTTCCAGTTGGAAATGCAGGATCAGTATTACAATATGGTACAATTTATGCATGGTGACATGCGTTCTGTGACAAGGGCAAAGGAAGCCTTGGCAGCCTGTGGTCTTGATCCGGTTTCCATACCAACACGTGGCGGAACCGATGGAGCTATGTTGACGGAAAAAGGATGCATTTGCCCGAATTTTGGTACAGGATCTTATAATCATCATGGTCGATATGAATTCTGCAGTATCAATCAGATGGAAACCATGGTTCAGGTTTTAAAAACATTGATGCAAAAGCCTTAGAAATTCTGAGGCTTTTTGTACTTTTTAATGCTTTAGAATCTAAAATATCACCTTTTATTTACAAACACTCTTTTTTAGTTTATTCTGTAAACAGACAATTTAGTAAGGGTGAAAATTATGTATTATGTCGTAGCAACCGTATTGTTAGTATTATGCTTACTGGGAATTCCCTATCTTATGCGCAGGAAAGTATGGAAAAATTTAAATTTGGAAATCATGAACAATGATTTTGATACCTATTATTTTACGATTGATTCACTCAAAGCACAGCTAAGTATGAGTGCATTTGAAAGAGAAAACATGCGTTTGAGCGGTTATATTGCGCAGGATCGTAAAGATGATGTGGAACAGCAATTGTCTATGATGATGAATATGCGTATCAAAAAAAATCAGAAATTGGCGGTCTATGAACGTGCGTTTTATTATTATCTGCAGTTAGGACGAGCCAAAAAAACCAAAGACATGATGGAATTGGTACGATCTATTGATGCAGAAAGGGCCGAAGATTTAGATATACAGTATAGTATTTTGATCAAAAAAGAAAGTAAGTATATTCCTGAAGTTGTGGCTAAGATTGATCACTTATGGGATGGAAAAAGTGAAATGGAACCGCAAAAGGAACTGGCGGTGGGAACACTAGAGTATTTATTGGGCTTACAGTATTCCTATAAAAATGATACCGAAAACATGAAAAAGGTGTTTGCATCGGCTTTGAAGCATTGCGCCGGTACACCTTATGAAGATTCAATAAAACAGATCATGGAGCAAAAAGCATAGAGTAGTCTATGTTTTTTCTGTTTGAGAGGAGAGAGTTTATGGATTACGCAAAAGAAGCTTTACGTTTACACAAAGAATGGCAGGGGAAACTGGAAACGGTTGCCAAGATGAAGATTGAAACCAAAGATGATCTTTCTTTGGCCTATACACCCGGTGTTGCGGCACCGTGTCTGGAAATTGAAAAAGATAAAAGTCAATCTTATATCTACACGGGTAGAGGACATACGATTGCGGTCATAAGTGATGGAAGTGCGGTACTGGGGCTTGGAAATATTGGACCAGAAGCCGGTATGCCGGTCATGGAAGGAAAATGCGTTTTATTCAAAGCTTTAGGTGGTCTAGATGCTGTTCCACTTTGTTTAAATACACAGGATACGGATGAACTGGTCAATATTATTGCAGCTTTGGAGCCAAGCTTTGGCGGTATCAATTTAGAGGATATCGCGGCCCCTCGTTGTTTTGAAATTGAAAAACGCTTACAGGAGCGTATGAATATTCCGGTCTTCCATGATGACCAACATGGAACAGCCATTGTGGTTTGTTCTGCTTTGGTCAACGCTTTGCGCTTAGTAAAAAAAGAGAATCCGACCATTGTGATCAATGGTGCCGGCAGTGCCGGTTGTGCGATTGCCCGTTTGATCTTAGATTTAGAGCTTGGCAATGTGGTCTTAGTCGATCGACAAGGCATTCTTGTGGAAGGAATGAATCTGACAAGTGGACAAGAAGCACTTCTTTCAAGATTGAACAAGGAACATAAAAAAGGCGATTTAAGTGAGGCTTTAAAAGGAGCTGATGTCTTTATTGGTGTCAGTGCCGGCCACATTGTTTCTAAAGAGATGATTGCCAGTATGAATGAAAAGGCTATTGTTTTACCAATGGCCAATCCGATTCCGGAAATCGAGCCGGAGGATGCCAAAGAAGCCGGAGCTTATATTGTAGGAACCGGACGAAGCGATCATCCAAATCAGATCAACAACGTATTAGCCTTTCCGGGCATCTTTAAAGGCGCATTGGATGCTCAGGCAACACAGATCAACGGTGCGATGAAAAAGGCTGCTGTGTATGCGATTGCCTCTATGGTGGATGAAAAGGAACTGTGTCCTGAACATATCATTGTTTCGGCTTTGAATAAAAGAGTAGTGCCGGTCGTGGCTAAGACCGTCAAGCAAGCCGCTATGGATTCCGGTGTCATTAGAAAGTGGGACAAAGAATGATTCAGGCAGGGCTGGTCTGCGAAGGAGGAGGCACGAAAGCCGCCTATTCGGCCGGTGCTTTAAAATGCTTTCTGGAACATAAGATTTATGTACCTTATTGTGTCGGTATTTCGGCAGGAAGCGAAATTTTGTTGAGCTATACTTCTCGACAGATGTATCGCATGGAGGTAACCGGTATCGAAGCACCTTGTCAAAAAGGTGTAGTTGGTCTTCGCCCTTTTCTAAAAGAAAGAAATATCTTTGGTATTGAAGCTACAAATGATTTTATCGAAAGTAAGGCGCCTTTAGATTTTAAGGCTTTAAAAGAAAGCACAACGACCATGGAGATCGGTTTATACAATATGGAAACGCATCAGGTGGAATATTATGATCAAAGTTATGTCGATCCCAGTCAGACATTGATCAAAGCCAGCTGTGCTTTGTTGATATTGTGTAGGCCTTACATGTTTCGAGGTATTCAATATATGGATGCCGGCTTGATAGATATGATCAGTATCCATCAGAGCATTCGCCATGGCAATCAAAAACATATCATTGTTTCCACCAAAGAAGAAGGATATGTAAGAAAACCAGCTCCTTCGTATCAATTAAAACTGGCAAAATGGTTATACAAGGATGAGCGGATCGTAGAAGATCTAAAAAAGCGTCATGAACGATATAACGAACAATGGAACACGATTCACGCATTGGAACAAGAAGGGAAGGCCCTTGTTCTTCGACCCCATAAGGATCTGGGAGTGACTCGTTATACAACAGATCCCAAAAAGCTTCGACCGTGGTTTCAACTAGGCTATGATGAGACACTGGAGCGACTGGATCAAATTAAAGAATTTTTAGAAATCGAGTGAATTCTCGATTTTTTTAATTATAATGTAAGTATGAGTACAGGATATTTTTTTGATTTAGACGGAACTTTGTATTCTAATCATACACATTCCGTCAGCAATCATACGATAGAAGCTTTATCAAAACTACAAAACAAGGGAAATAAAGTCTTTTTGGCGACAAGTCGTACCCTTAGAGAATTGGATCATTTACCGCAAGCCATGCGAGATTTTCCTTTTGATGCCCGTATTATGGATGGAGGAAGTCGGATCATGGATGCCGATCAAAATGATTTACGGTGTGTATTTCTATCATCAAAAACGATGCATTCGATCGATGCGTTCTGTAAAGAAAACCATTTGATCTATCGCTATAGCACATGTTCAGAAAATCTTTGGGGCACTAAGCCAAATCTGTATGCACATCGCGCTTATTTTGATCTCTATCTTTGTGCGCCATCCTATAAACCATATCAAAAGGACAAGGTATTAAATGTACTTGTCTTTTTAAAGGCAGAGGATCAAAAGAAACTGCAGCCTTTATTAAAAGATTGTGGTATTGTACATTTTGATCATGCGATGGAGATACGAGCCAATCATGTTGATAAAATTGAAGCCATTCAATGGTGTAAAGAAAGATTTGATTTAGATACGCTGATCTGTTTTGGAGATGGACAAAATGACATTGAGATGATACGACAGGCCGATTTAGGTATCTGTATGCAGAACGGACATCCGAATTTAAAAAAGGTGGCTGATCTTGTGATTGGGGATGTCAGTGAAGATGGAATTTATCAGTTTCTAAAAGAAAGTCATAGAATATAGGAGGCGAGCGATATGGCATACGTATTAGAAAATGAACAATGTAGAGTGGAATGTATAGAAAGAGCCGGACAGATTCAGCATTTCCTGGATAAAGATCGTCAGGTGGAAATCATGTATCAGGGAGATCAAGGCTGGTCCGGATTAAATCCGACATTATTTCCCATCGTAGGAAATACATGGGCAAAAGACTATAAAATCAATGGACAAACATATGCGATGAAAAACCATGGTTTGATTCGCTATGCCGATCTTGTCGGAAAACAGGAAAAAGATGCCATCGTCTTCACCTATGATTCCAATGAAGAAACGCGCAAACAATATCCTTTTGATTTTCATTATGATATGAAATATCGTCTGGAAGGTAAAAAATTATATATTGATTATACGATCACAAATACAGGAAACGAAATCATGCCTTTTACCTTTGGTCTGCATCCAGCTTTCCGTATCCCGCAAGAAAAAGGAGAAGCGTTTGAAGACTATGCTTTTGTGTTTGAAAAAGAAGAACATGCCAAGCAATTTGTGATGGATCCAACCGGACAAACACCGTATTCTTTAAAGGATGTGGCTTTTAAAGAATGGAAATGCAGTCGTCAAGATATTGAAGAAGCAGCAACGATCATTTATCAAGATTTACAGTCCAAGTATTTAACAGTTTGTTGGAAGAAAGAACCACGTCTTCGCTTTGATTTCGAGCAATTCCCATACCTTGCGATCTGGACACATCCAACCACATCGGATTTTATCTGTATCGAACCATGGTATGGTCATGCCGACTTTGAACCCGGACATGATGATTTCTATCAAAGAGAAGGCACAATGTTGTTGAAGCCACAGGAAACATTTACGACTGGATACTCTTTTGAAGCTCTATAAATAAAAAGAAAGCGAGATTTAATTTCTCGCTTTCTGACGTTTTTTCACTTTCAATAAAACCAATAATTGAAATACGGCATAAACCAGACATACACCTAATACTGCCCAGGAAGCCAAAGTATACATTCCTGTATATCCGGAATAATAGCTGTTATAGACAATCAGTACGCCAATTGCCACATATAGAACTGTTTTGAGGAGTACTTTGTTTGTTCCCTGCATTTCAAAATTATCGTAATAACCACTATATTCCTGCGGTGTAAAGTGTTTTACGGGCTGTTCATTTTGCAGGAATTTATAAAATTTAAATTCCATGAAGATCCAGATCAACAACGAAATGAATATAGTAACCCACCAGGGAATGCTAAACCAGTCACTTAATAGGGTAAATAATACAACAAATACCGAAATAACCAAAATATACCTTTTTCTGTATAAGTCAAACGTTTTAAAATCATAGACAGGTATATAAACAGCCTTCTTTAAAAAAGGGTGCTTATAGATTGTTCTGCTCTTTTTATCTTGATAGATATTAAAACCTACGGGAGGTGTGATTTCTTGTTGAATGTTTGTTTTTTTTGCCATAATTCACGCTCTCTTTCCTTTGGTAATTATAAGAGAAATTGAAAGGGAATACAAATGGAATAGAAAAAATACAACAAATTTGTACATTTTAATAATAATCATTTTATATTATTTAAAAAGTTAAAAAATAGTTTATAATGAAATCAGTACAAAACAGTCGAGAAAGAGGAGGCAAAATGATGTTTGGAAAAGAAAAAAAAGCTTGGGAAGAACTGACAGGAATTTATACAGCACAGGAAATCTACCAGCAGCCTGCAACTTGGGCAAAAACAATTGCACAGATCAAAAATGAAAAAGAAGCATTGAAGAATTTCTTGGAACCAGTATTGACTGGGGGAGATGTAGAAATCATCTTTACCGGTGCCGGGACGAGTGAATACGTTGGAAATGCGGTATATTCTTATGTAAACCGTTATACCGACTTCCATGTCAGCAGCTATGCTTCAACTGATATTGTAGAAACACCGGAAAATTATTTATCAAGAGATAAGAAAACGCTATTGATCAACTTTGCGCGTTCTGGAAATTCTCCGGAAAGTGTAGGAAGTGTACAGATGGCTGAAGAAGTCTGCAAAGAAAATGTATCTCATTTGTTTATCACTTGTAATGAAAATGGTGCTTTATCAAAAATGGCAAAAGAAATGGATAATGCCTACTGCATCAATTTGACACCGGAAACACACGATCAAAGCTTTGCGATGACTTCCAGCTTCTCCAATATGTATTTGGCAAGCGTATTGTGCTTCCGTTTGGATGCTTTAGATGAAATGGAAAGCGAAATGCAGACCGTCATTGAACAAGGACAGAAATTCCTGGATGAAGGATATGCTACATTAGTGGATTTAATCAATGATTTTGATTATCGTCGTTTGATTTATTTAGGAGCCAACTGCTTAAAAGGGGTAGCGCAGGAAAGCCAGTTAAAGACATGTGAATTGACGGCTGGACAGGTTGCGACTTTCTTTGATAGCCCATTAGGATTCCGTCATGGACCAAAATCAGTGATCAATGATGAAGCATTGACAGTTGTCTATGTATCGGATGATGCGTATCAAAGACAATATGAATATGATTTGATCCAAGAAATGAGCGGGCAGAGAAAGAAAAACCGTATTTTGGCTGTAGCTGCGCATGAATATTCGGAAATTCGTGAATTGGTCGATACGTATGTTAATTTTGATCTGAATGCAGATAAAGACAATATCTTCTTAGGTTTGGACTATATCTTGGCAGCGCAGGTTCTGGGATTGTTTAAATCGATCTCTATGGGATGCACACCAGATAATCCATGTCCAACCGGAGAAGTAAACCGTGTTGTTCAGGGTGTAACAATCTATAAATATACAGCAGAATAAGAAGGAGGAACAAAAGAGTGATTGGTTTAATCGTAACAGGACATGGGCACTTTGCTTCCGGATTGACAAGCAGTCTGAAACTGATTGCCGGTGAACCCAAAAACTATGCAGCAGTCGATTTTGAAGAAACAGATTCTACGGAGGATTTAGCTAAAAAATTGACAGATGCCATGGATTCGCTAAAAGAATGCGAAGAAATCATCGTGTTGAGTGATTTGGCCGGAGGCTCTCCGTTCAAAACCGCTGTGGAAATCGGATATCCACGTCAGAATGTAGAAGTGATTGCCGGAACCAACTTAGGTATGTTGGTAGAAATCAATTTAACACGTACTTTTGCGGAAAGTGTAAAAGATCTGGCAGAATCCGCTGTGAATGTAGGAAAAGAACAAGTAATGCGCTTTGTCTATAAGCCAGTGGAACAAGTAGAACCTACAGACGGAATTTAATCAAAAAATGCGTACTTTGAAGTGAACCCAGAAAGTTGGGCAACCAACTGGAGGGTTCACTTCAGTACGCATCTTTTTTATTGGTTGATCGATTTCGCATAGTCGGTAGGTGATAATCCATATTGAAGTTTAAACTTTCGAGAGAAGTAATGAATCGAAGTAAACCCTAACATATCCGATATTTCGGAGATGGTATATTTATGCTCCTGAATTAAGAGTTTTGCCTGATTGAGCTTTAAATTTGAAATATAATGCTTTGGCGTAATATGAATATTGGTTCGAAATAAGCTTTGCAGGCTGCTTCTGGAAATGGAGAATTTCTGGCAGAGATCTTCTACGGTAAAAGCGGTAAAGATATTATTGTGAATAAAGACCAGAATTTCATTTAACAAGGTGTTTTCATAATGTTCCTGCATCGGATTGACATTAGATTCTTCATCGGTTTTCGTATCAAACTGATAGAGTAGGATCAATGCTTCTTTTAAATAAGCCATGGCCATTTCTTCGTTTAAATACTCTTTGGATTGAATGGCTTTCATAAAAGCCGAGAGAACGTTATAAATATCTTTTCTTGTCTTAAAGACACGATTCATTAAAGAAACATCCATTTTGGTTTCCATATCAAACATGATGGTCAAATAGGAACATGTGCTTTCATTATCGGTACTTTGTGTATGAAATTGTCCGGGATAATAGATAATCAAATCATATTTGTTTAGATGATATTCCTTACCATCCAGGGTCATATCTAATTTTCCGTGATCAATATAGGTCAATTCATAATAATCGTGGCTTTCACCAGGAAATACATAGTTTGATTTACGCACCTGATAAAAACAAGTTAAAATTTCTTTTAAATTGATCTTGGAAACCATGCGTTGATAGATAAAAGGTTCCTTCATTTTCTTCTGGTTTAAACCAGAGGGAGAATAGACGACTTGCACTTTACTGTCATTGGAGATGGATACAAAATTAAAATAAATACCCGGTTGCAGACAAATAGCCCGATGAATGACAAATTCATCGTATTGAACACCATCTTTACTGACAACTAATAAGACGATTCCTTTTTCACAGGTAATATAGACCGGTGCATGGGAATAGTAGAAAGAATCAAATTCCTTATTGGACAAATATAGTGAATTAGAGACGGTAGATTCACCTTGAATGGCTGATTTCATGTCATAGAATACACTTCCAAATGTTTGAAAGAGATAATTAGTGGTTCTTTTTAACATAGTTTTTACAACCTTTCCGTTAATTAAAGATAATTTGTGATATTTTGCTCTTAAAAGAGTTAATGTTTATGGCTTTTAATTATAAATTACATTTCTTTAATAAAAAGTATAAACTTATAAATAAAATGTGTAAAGTAAAAATGAAAGGTTGTATTATAATAATATCAGATAGATTTTCGTGGAAAGAAAGCGCTATCATGAAAGGAGAGAGAATATGCCAAACATTTTATTAACTCGAATCGACAATCGTTTGATTCATGGTCAGGTTGCGACACAGTGGTCTGGTGTTTTAGGGGCCAACTTACTGTTAGTTGCCAATGACGCAGTTGCAGGTGATGAATTCCGTCAGGGATTGATGAACATGGCTGCTCCGGCTTATGCTCAGACTCGTTTCTTCTCTATTCAGAAGACGATCGACATTATCGGAAAAGCAAGTCCTGCGCAGAAAATCTTTATCATCTGTGAAACTCCACAAGATGTTTTGAAACTTGTGGAAGGCGGCGTTCCAATTAAAAAAGTAAATATTGGAAACATGCACATGGCCGAAGGTAAACGTCAGGTAGCTACTTCTGTAGCTGTAAACGATGATGATGTTGCCTGCTTTAAAAAATTGCAGGAACTGGGTGTTGAATTAGAAATTCAGCGTGTACCTGATATCGCACCGGAAAGCCTAGATAAGCTTTGGAAATAATCTAAAGTGTTTAAGGAGAAAAGAATATGGACATTAATGTTATCGAGTTAGTGTTGTTGGCCATCGTTACTTTTATCTTTGCGATTGACCAGTTCTCACTGACAGAAATTATTTACCGTCCTATTATCGCTTGTCCAATCATGGGTATCATCTTGGGTGATGTTCAGACTGGTCTTGTAGTAGGCGGTACTTACGAGCTAATGATGATTGGTAATATGCCAGTCGGTGGAGCACAGCCTCCGAACGCTGTATTAGGTAGTGTTGTTGCCATGGTATTTGCTGTAAAAGCAAACTTGGACGTAAACGCTGCATTAGGTGCATGTATGATCTTTGCTACATTTGGTCAGTACATTGTTACTTTATTGTTCTCAGCTGCTTCTGGTTTAATGTCAACTTGTGATAAAGCGGCTGCTGAAGCAAATCCAAAAGGAATTACTCGTGCCTTGAATATCCATATGGTATGTTTAGGTGGATTGTTCGCTGTTATCGCTATCATCGCTTATGTTGGTGGTACAGCAATGTCTGAACCTTTACAGTCTTTGGCAGAAAAGGCATCCTGGTTTATGGGTGGTTTAAGTGCTGCTGGTGGAATGATGCGTTTCGTAGGTTTCGGTATCCTGTTAAAGATTATGATGTCTAATGATTTGTGGGGATGGTTGTTGGCCGGTTTCGTGTTTGCATTGGTAATCGGAAATATCGCACCTCTTGCAAGCGCAACATTAATCTTAGTTGCATTTGTAGGTATCTGTTTCGCATTATTAGACTTCAAACTAACAACTATTGAAAAGAACGCTCAACAAGGAGGTGTAAGTGATGGAATCTAATGTAATGACTTCTTATAAAGATACAACTCCAGCTCCTAGACTTGACAATAAAACGTTAAATAAAATGGTTTGGCGTTCTTGCCAGTTGCAGGCATGCTTCAACTATGAGCGTATGCAATCTGCTGGTTGGTTGTGGTCCTTGTTACCAGGTCTTCAGAAAATTCATACTAATAAAGATGACTTGGCTGCTTCAATGACACACAATATGGACTTTATCAATACACATCCATTTGCCGTAACATTTGTTATGGGTATCGTTCTTTCAATGGAACAGATGAAGACGGATATTCAGACGATTCGTTCTGTACGTATTTCTGTTGCTGCTCCATTAGGAGGAATTGGTGATGCATTGTTCTGGTATACTTTGATTCCTATTACTGCTGGTTTGACTGCTAATATGGCAATTGAAGGAAGCTTCTTAGGACCAGTTCTGTATTTCATCATTGCCTTTGGTGTTGAAATGGCTTTGCGTTATGGACTGATGTATTGGTCTTATAACTTAGGTATGAAGGCTGTTCAGATGATGACAGCTAACGCAAAAGCATTTACACATGCTGCTAGTGTATTAGGTGTATTCGTTGTAGGTGCTTTGATTTCTAACTACGGTGCTGGAACTAAATTAGGTATTTCCATTCCTAATGGTCAAACAGTAGCTGAAGATGGAGAAACAATGGTAGATGTATTCATCAATATTCAGGATTACTTGAATATGATCCTTCCTTGTTTGATTCCATTACTGTTCACTTTGATGTGCTACTTCTTGATTTCTAAAAAAGGATGGACACCGGTTAAGTGTATCGGATTGTTCTTATTGATTGGTATCATTGGTGGTGTCTTCGGTATTTGGGCAGGAAGCTATACTCCATTAGTACCAGTTCCTTGGAAAGTAGTTGCTTAATAAAAAAATTTAATTCTCTCGAATTTCAGAAGAGCTCTAAAGAGCTCTTCATTTTTTTTGTAAAAAAGAGATATATTAAATTATGTTAGGGTTTCAAAAATGGCGTTACTCTCTTGATAAAATCAGTATGTTTGATTCTATCAAAAAGCAAGGTAGGAATAGAAATAAATATAAAGAAAACCAAGAGAAAAATATACAAAATCCAACTAAAAATTGTCTGGATATGAAAAGATAGGATCAAACCTTTAAAATCAAAGCGGGGTGATTTTACCCCACTTTGATTGAAATAGAATTTGTGGAAACCCCAACAGAATTTAAAGCACCAAAAAAGAGTGATAATGCATAGATTACCACTCTACAATTTCATCATCATCAACTTTTTCTTTTTCTACTTTCAAAATCTCATATTCTTTAAAAGAAGTTACAATACCAGAGTCGATCTTTTCATGGGAGCCTTCCAATATTTCTATATTGTTTTTGAATCCAGGACTTTGTGTCAATTTTTCTCCAATATTATTTTTTCGTAACATTGTTGGAGTTTTATTGATTTCTACAAAAATAGTTTCAGTTTCATAATACTTGGCTTTTGGATCAATACCTGTAGATGCATAAAGTTCATCTAAAATGGCCTTACAGAACAAACGAATCGTTGAGAAATCAGCATTACTTTTAAAAATCACAAAAGGAATTCTATCGTTTGTCACCTTCAATGGTTGTGAAGTGATGAATTTGTGAACCAAAGCATCATAGCATTCTTGTTGAATATAATTCATATATTCTTTGTATTCAGAATTTTTCAATGCTTCTTCTTCATTCATGAGCAATTCAAAATAAATCGTTTTGTTTATGCTGCAATGTTTAAAAAATGTGCCTTTGGTACTCGTAGTATATAAGGCAGGATATTTTTTTGACATAGTTTCCTCCTAATCTGTTCCTATTTTACTATGTTTGAGCTCAGTAAGAAAGTATAGATTCATAAGGATTCCTGGGCTTTTATAATTGAACTCGGTAATAAAAAGTCAGCTACTTTAGTCCTGGAAGATGTGTTTTCTATGATAGTTCATATAGAGCTTTCTATTTTCACTCATATATTTAGAATTCAAATCTTTTAGATTGTAATGTTCCGGATGTTTTAAATGTTTAGAGATGATCAATGTTCCATTGTCCTGGTAACTGATGTAGCCTTGGTCAAATAAGAAATCGTGGTTTCGACAAAGCAATAGTCCATTATTATGATCAGCGGCTTCAAAGATATGGGCGCAATCTCTAAATGGTTTGATATGACTGGCTATCAACATATGAGGCATATGAATACCACAAATTGGGCAAGTGCGATCAAATTCGTGCATTAAAGTGTCTTTGAAATAGACTTGCAGATCTTTTGAAATGTCTCGGTTGGTAGGAATTCCTTTTTTTGGCATAACGTTGTATAAAAAGTCTCTATTCTTTAAAGGCACGATTGTTTGGTCTTCATTTTTATAAGGAATGTATTTACTTTTATGGATGATGGAATCGGTATATAAGATTGATAATGTATCACTGACAATCTTTTCTGGGTCTTCTTTTTCCATTTGTTCGATATAATACAATATTTTTTTATCTTTGATCTCAAAACCATTGTTTCTCCAGAAGGATGCATCTGTATGAAACATTTGCCAATAGGACAAGATTTCGGTAATACTGTTAGGTTTAGAACGCGCAAAAATAACAGCACAAGGGAATAGGTCCACTTCTTCCTGCAGCCATTCTAAAGCTTTGTGTTGATATAATATATCAATAGCTTGTAAAATAGTCGTTCTTGCTAATTGTGTTTTTTCTTTGACTCTGTGAATCAATTCTTCTCTTGATTGACTTTCTAAACTAGATTCATTGATGGCTAATATAATCTGTTTTAAAGTATTCTTGTTCATATCCTCATTTTAGCATAAGAAAAGGCTGAAATGTATCAGCCTTATTCGTTTACTAATTGTTCCTGTTTTGTCGCGAATGTATATTCTTCGATTGTATATGATACACGTGCTTTGATCAATGCTTCCGGTGTGTTTTCCAGCTTGCCTTCACGAACCAGTGTATATTGGATTGGCATATATTGTGACAACAATGGAAGTGATACCGGATGTTCTTTTAAGTTATTCAGCAATTTGTTTAAAGCATCTTGTACTTTTGGATTTGGCATATAGTAGCGAGAACGATCGGAGAAAGAATATTTTCTCTTAAAGGCAATTTCTTTTTCGGTGCCATGATAATATGGTGCCCATTTACCTGGATTTTCTAACATGACTTCATCTAAGACTTCTTTGAAGTGACTGGTTTCAAAATCGTAAACCTGCGCTAGTTCTTCTTCGATGCAGCAAAGGCTAAAGATGCCTTCACGAGCTGCATATGTAAGACCTGGTCCTACTTTTAAGATGCCTACACCATCTTCAATCAGTTCTTTTAATTTGTATTTTGTCTGATAGTCTGTGGAATGACCTTCAAATACCAAGTTATCGAATTCTTTGATGCTGGCCATAAGATCTTTGGCTCTTTCTCTGTCATATTCTTCGCAACCAGCATCTTTTTCCTCTACACCGGGTTGTACAACCGCTGCCATAACGTATTGCCATGCATTCTGAATACCCATATCTTCAAAGGCTTTTTCAAAGGTTTGTACGGTTGACTTGAAGTCCTCCGGCTTTGTCACCTGCATGCCGGCATCTTCTTCTACAGCTCCGCCTGGAATCGGTACTTCACTTCCTACGATATACACCGGATGGATCGCATCAGGATTTTCCTGTAAAAGTTCCTGATAAGCTTCTTCACAAACTTTTGCCAGTGTTGCACCACGACGGGCAATCGTCTCATCACTTAAACGTGTATTTGGATCATCATCGGCCACTTTCATGCTGGTGTCGATATGAATCTTTGTGAATCCGGCACGAACATAATCATGAACCAGTGTTTTGGCATAATCCATGGCTTCGGCTTCTGGTTTGTTGCTGACGGTGAGTGGCCCTAAGTGATCGCCACCTAAGAAAATGCAATCTTTGTCCAGTCCTACTTTACCGGCGACATCCAGACAGTATTTATAGAAATCTTTAGGAGTTATTCCTGAATAACCGCCGTTTTGATCCACCTGGTTGGCCGTTGATTCAATCAATACACATGAATTTTGTTTTTTTGCGGTTTCAATAGCCGCTTCAATGACAAAGCTGTTACTGGAACAACAAGAATAAATTCCGACAGCTTCTCCTTGTTTTTGGCGTTTTATGATGTTTAATAATGGATTTTGTTTTGGCATAATGTAACCTCCTGTTCAAAATCATTATACTATTCTATTTGCACAAGTTCATCTTTTTCACAAAATATACAAATAAAAAAGACAAAAAGATAAAACTTGTTGAAAAAGATAAAACGTTTACGAAAAAAGATACGAGAAGAGGGGTAGGCTATGTTATAATTTGAGTAACATATGGAGGTATTATATGAAGGTAGTTGTTTGTAAAGATTATGATGAAATGTCGCAGAAGGCATTTGAAGTCATGAAAGAAGTTGTCACTAGCAAGCCAGGTGTTGTATTAGGGCTTGCCACAGGAAGTTCCCCTGTAGGATTGTACAAATGTATGATCAAAGATCATGAAGAAAATGGAACAAGCTATAAGGATGTCATAACATATAACTTGGATGAATATGTTGGTATCGATAGAAGCAATCCACAGTCTTATTACACATTCATGAAAGAAAATTTGTTTGATCATATTGATATCGATCCAAATAATACACACGTTCCTTATGGATCTACAAAAGAAGACTGCGAAGGCTATGAAAAAGAACTGGAAAAGGTTTCCATCGATCTGCAGTTGTTAGGAATCGGTCGTAATGGTCATATTGGATTCAATGAACCAGGTACACCATTTGATGAAATGACACACATCGTAGATTTAACACAAAGTACGATCGAAGCCAATGCTCGTTTCTTTGACAATGATATGAACAAAGTGCCAAAACAAGCTATCACTATGGGAATTGGTACGATCATGAAATCCAAGAAAGTATTGATGGTTGTTTCCGGACCGGAAAAAGCAGAAGCTGTTAAGGCAACTGTAGAAGGTCCTGTCACAACAGATATGCCGGCTTCAGTTCTACAAAATCATCCGGATGTTACTTTGGTTGTTGATGAAGCAGCTGCAAGCTTATTAAGTAAGTAAAGTGTTAAGAGCGGATTCGTTTGAATCTGCTTTTTTTCATGCAGGGAGTAGAATCATTTGCTCTGTATGAAAGAATAGTTTAATATAAAGCTATGAAAAAATGGATTTATCGAATATTAATGATTATTTGTATTGGCGTATTTGCATTTAGTGCCTATCAGCTTTGGACGATCTATAACACACAGGATACTGTAAAGAAAGAAACGGAAGAATTGGAAAAGTTGGTTGTTTCATCGGATGATGCCAATTTGTTAGAACCAGATTGGGATCAGCTGTTGGCGCAAAATCCGGATATTGTCGGTTGGATCTATATTCCGGGGTGTGAAATATCGTATCCGGTCGTACAGGGAAGCGATAACAGCTTTTATCTGGATCATACGATCAGTGGGGAATACAATCGTATGGGATCGATTTTTCTAGATGCACAGGCTTCAAGTGATTTTAGTCAGGATAATTCGATTGTCTATGGGCACTCCGTAGATATCGGTGGGATGTTTACTAATCTGGCCAATTTTGATGATCAAAGCTTTTTTAACGAGCATTCGGTATTTTATTTACTGACACCTACGCAAAACTATAAGTGCTCGATCGTGTGTTTTGCCAAGACGACCGATGGTTCGGTTTATTACACGACTTCCTTTGGCAGCTATCGCAATGAGCGTTTATCGGAAATGATGGCTTCGGCACAATATGCCAATGAGGTTGATACATCAAATGGTTCCTTCATTACTTTATCAACTTGTGATCTGGATTATGGATTTGACAGTGATCAGCGGTTAGTGTTGATGGGCAAACTGGAACCTACGCAGGAATCTATTGAAATCGTGGACTAAAAGTCCACTTTTTTTATGATTTTATGTTATACTTTCTAAGATATGAAAATAGTTTGTGTAACAGGCGGAACGGGAGGACATATTTACCCCGCATTAGCCTTATTGGATAAATTTAAAGAACAGGATCCATCTTGTGAAATTTGTTGCATTGGAAATGATGATCGTATGGAAGCGCAGTTGATTCCGGAAAAGGGATATCCTTTTCAATCTTTGCATACATCGGGTTTAGTCGGATCACCATTAAAAAAGATGAAAGCCATACTTCAGCTTTTTATCGCTTATCAGAAAAGTAAAAAGATCTTAAAGAATTTTGGCCCTGATTTTGTTATTGGCTTTGGTGGTTATGTCAGTGCGCCGGTCATTTTGGCAGCGCATCATTTGCACATTCCGACTTTGATCCATGAACAGAATTCCATTGTCGGAAAGGCCAATCAGCTGGTCATGAATAAAGTGGATCGTATCATTACATGTTATGAAAAGTGCGAAGAAGTTTTTCCTAAAGAAAAAACATTCTTACTGGGAAATCCAAGAGCGACAACGGCTAAAGAATCAGAATTTGATCAAGCTTATTATGATACATTCCAATTAGATTCGAAAAAAAAGACGATCTTGATCATGATGGGCTCGCTTGGCTCCAGCAGTGTCAATCAGTTAATGAAAGAGGCTTTGAAAGGCATTGAGGACAACATACAGTTTATTTATGTTTGTGGAAAAGATAATCTGCAGGATGCGACTTTGTTTAAAGAATTAAAGAATGTTCATGTCACCGGTTATGTGGATACTTTGAAAATTTATAAAAAAATAGATGGTATGATCTGTCGTGCGGGTGCGACAACACTTGCGGAAGTTACGGCTTTAGGAATTCCATCGATTTTGATTCCCAGTCCTTATGTGGCGAATAATCATCAGTTTTATAATGCCAATGTCTTAGTAGAAAAAGGGGCTGCTTTGATGATAGAGGAAAAGGATCTTAATGCTAATACGTTGAATAAAAGTATCATAGAATTGTTTATGGATCCAAAAAAGATGGAGAGTGTTCATGAACAGGCGTTAAAATTGGGGCGTCCTAATGCCGCATACGATATCATTGATCTATGCCGATCATGTATCCAACAGGGGGAAAGAAAATGAGTGTACAGGAAAAACTGGCTGTTTATGGCCGGGTGCTATGTAACGAATCTATGAAAAAACATACAACGTATCGCATTGGTGGTACGGTGGATTATTTTATATATCCGAAAAATGAGTTGGCTTTGACAAGAATTCTTCAGATTTTAAAGGAAGAAAACATACCTTACCATGTTTTGGGAAGAGGTTCTAATATTTTATGCAGCGATGCCCATTTTCATGGTGCGATCATCAATTTAGATCGAACGTTAAATGACTTTTTCTTTGAAGAAGATGGGGTGTTGCTTGCGCAGGCAGGTTGTTCTATCATCAATCTTTCGGTAGAAGCAATGAAACGTTCCATGAGTGGTTTGGAGTTTGCTTCCGGAATACCAGGGTCTATCGGCGGTGCACTTTATATGAATGCCGGTGCCTACAAAGCTAACATTGCTTCCTTATTAGAGGGTGTCTATGTATGGAAAGACGGATGTATAGAATGGATGGATCCAAAAGATTTAGATTATGACTATCGACATTCGATCTTTCAGAAGCATAAAGACTGGCTGATCTTAGGGGCTTGTTTTCAGCTGAACAAAGGCGATCGAAAAGAAATTGAGGCTTTGATGGATTCACGTCGTCAAAGAAGAATGGATGCACAGCCTTTAAATATGCCATGTGCCGGCAGTGTATTTCGCAATCCGGAGTCGATTCCGGCATGGAAACTGATCGAACAGTTGGGCTTGAGAGGGTATGAAATCGGTGGCGCGCAGGTTTCCTTGAAGCATGCCAACTTTATTGTCAATAAGAACGGAGAAGCTAAGGCAAAAGATGTACTGGATCTGATTTCATTGATCCAGGAAAAGGCAAAAGAAGAATATGGGATCGATTTGATCACAGAAGTGGAGCATTTGGTTTGGTAAAGAAAACAAAAAAGTTTCAATTTCAGTTTGGGTTAAAAGCTTGTTACGTATTAAGTGCGATCATCTTTCTTCTTTCCAGCTTCTTAGTTTATTTTTTTTCCAATGATTCAAAGGTCAAGGTTATTGCCTGTACCGGAAATTATTACTATTCGGATCAGGAGATCTTGCGCACAGCGCATGTAGGTACACAGACGCGTTTGTGGCTTACACCAATGTTCATGGTTTCCGATGCCGTAGAAACACTTCCATTGATAGATTCTGTACAGATTCATCGATCGGGTGGAAAACTGGAAATCGATGTACAGGAAAAAACGGTGATCGGCTATTATGTGCAGGATGATTCAAACTATGTGTTGACGTCTAAGGGAGAGTCCCTCAAGATCAATGAAGAGGATCTGATGCAGATCGTGCATTTTCCTTTGTTGAGTGGATTTGATGAGAAACAGCGAAAAAATATTGCCAGGCAGTTTCAGGAGCATAAAAAGGAACTGTCTCGTGATGTGATTGAAAAGATGGCGGAAATCATCCCCTATGAATCAAGCTATGATAAAAATATGTTACAGATTACGATGCAGGATGGAAATAAAGTTTATACGACCCTGGAATCGTTATATATGATCACCAATTATTTCAGCATGTTAAATCAGCTGGAAGGAAAAAATGTATGTCTGGTTCTGGATAAGGATAACTCTGCGATTGAAAAGATCAACTGTGATCAGTTAAGCGGAAATAAACCAAAAGAAGAAACAGAAAAAGAAAGTGAAGAAGAGCAGGAGAAACAAGATACTTCACAAAAAGAAGATACCGAAGAGACAACATCGCAGCAGGAAGAACAGCCGGAAACAGAAACCGGAAATTATATCGACAAGGCATCGGACTGGCAGACCGATCCAAATTTTGGCCTGCAGTATAGCGCCTCTTTGAGTCTATACTATGATCCGGGTACAGGAACTTATTATCAATGGAATGATACGACACTATCGTTTGATGTGGTAAATTAGCTTTGAATGCGGTATAATTAACAATACGAACAGGAGGTATTTGTATGCCTATTAATAAATCAACTGAATACGGACAAATTTCAATTTCACTGGATGCGATTGCCAGCCTGGCCGGTGGTGCCATTACCGAAAGCTATGGTGTGATCGGTATGACAAGCCAGAAAGCGATTCGTGATGGATGGGCTGAACTTTTAAAGAAAGAAAACTATGCCCGTGGTGTCATCGTGACGCAGAAAGAAGAAGGTCTGGTCTTGGATCTTTATATCATTGCCCTGCAGGGAATCAAATTAAGTGAAGTTGTCAACGAAGCACAAAAACGTGTAAAATACGTCCTGGAAAAAACATTGGAAGTTAAATGCCTTGAGGTAAATATTTACGTTCAGGGTGTTCGTTTGGAGAAGTAGGTGTGAAGATGGAAAGAATCAACAGTCAGCTATTAAAAGACATGTTGACCTCCGGTATGAATAATCTGGCTAACCATTCTGCCGAGATCGACGCTTTGAATGTCTTCCCTGTACCGGATGGGGATACAGGAACCAATATGAATCTGACCTTTTCAAACGGGGTCAAAGAAGCTTTAAAGGAAGATGCCGATACGGTAGGAAAAATCTGTAAGACGCTTTCTCGCGGTTTGTTGATGGGAGCCCGTGGAAACTCAGGTGTTATCACATCACAGATTTTTCGAGGTTTTTATCAGGCTGTAGAAGATTTAGATGAAATCGATGCGATGCAGTTGGCCAATGCTTTGGTCAATGGATCTCGTGTTGCTTATCGTGCGGTCATGCGTCCGGTTGAAGGAACGATTTTGACCGTTGTACGTGAGGCGGCCGATTATACGTATGCTTATACCGTGACCGAAGAAATTGAGGATTGCGTTCAGGTTCTTCAAAAAATGGTAGATGAAGCAAATGCATCTTTAGAGAGAACACCAGAGCTTTTACCGGTTTTGGAGGAAGTCGGTGTTGTCGATAGTGGTGGAAAAGGTCTTTGTGTCATTTTAGAAGGTTTTCTTTCCGCTTTGCAGGGGAATGTCATTGCGGCAAGTGATTCGGCCGAAGTGAATGAGCATGCGCAGACAAAAGTACAGGGCGGCGAAGAAGAGTTTGGATTCTGTACCGAGTTTATTTTGCGCTTGAATGAAAATGGAATTCGTCATTTCTCAGAAGAACAGTTTAAGGAAGAATTGGCAACGATCGGTAATTCTATTGTCTGTGTACAGGATGACGATCTTGTAAAAGTTCATGTACATACATTAGAACCTAAAACGGCTATTAAAATGGGAAAACGCCAGGGTCGTTTTGTCAAACTGAAAGTAGAAAACATGCAGGAGCAGCATGACAACATTCTTGAAAACGAAGAAGCTGCACCAGTTGTTTCGAAACGTGAACACCAAAAATATGCGATCATCACAGTAGCACCGGGTGCCGGTGTAGACCAGATGTTCAAAGAGTTAAGAGCAGATGTCGTGATCGGCGGTGGACAGACAATGAATCCAAGTACGGAGGATTTCGTCAGTGCTGTAAATCAGCTGGATGCTGAACATATTTTGATCTTACCGAATAATTCCAACATCGTTTTGGCAGCACAACAGGCACAGAGTGTTTGCGAAGATCAGGATATTCACGTCTTGCCGACAAAGACGATTCCACAGGGGTTGAGCGCTTGTGTTATGTTTAATCCGGAAGTTGAACTCGAAGAAAATCTGGCAGAAATGCAGGAAGCCATTGATCATGTGAAATCCGGTGAGGTTACCTATGCGATCAAGGATACGACTTATGAAGGCTTGGAAATCAAGAAAGATGAATATATGGGTATCTTTGGCAAAGATATCGTTGTATCTTGTCCGGATTGTCTGGAAGCTTCCAAAGCGCTTGTGGATAAAATGGTCGATGAAGACAGTGAACTTGTCACTTTGATTTATGGTAAAGAAGCTACCAAAGAACAGGCGCAGGCTTTAGCCGATTATATTGAAGAAACAAGTGATGCCGAAGTTGAGATATATGATGGCAAACAGCCAGTATATTCCTTTATCTTAGGAGTCGAGTAAATGTATGCCTGAGCAATCAGGCATTTTGTTTTTTTAGGAGATTTAGAGATTTATGATTTATTTGACAAGTGATACACATCGGGAAATTGATATTCATAAGATCAATCCAGATGAATTTGTGGAAGGCTTAAAATTAAACCGTGATGATTTTTTGATCATCTGCGGTGATTTTGGCTGTATCTGGGATGGTGGCAGTGGAGATCGTTTCTGGTTGAACTGGATTGAATCTTTGCCATGGACAACATTGTTTATTGATGGAAATCATGAGAACTTTGATGTATTACAACAATATCCGGAAGAAATGTGGCATGGCGGAAGAATTCATCGGATTCGTTCCAACATCTATCATCTGATGCGTGGAGAAATCTATACTCTCAAAAACAAGACTTTCTTTGCGTTTGGTGGTGGTTTTTCTCATGATCGCATGTATCGAAAAGAACACGAAACATGGTGGCAGGAAGAAATCCCTACGCTTAAGGAATGTGAAAATGCCATGAAGAATTTGGCCGCCCATAACTGGAAGGTGGATTATATTTTAACGCATGATGTCTTTTCTTCTCATCCGTTATCTAAGAAATATGAAACTACATTAGATGGATACGGAAAAGATCGACAAAATCTACATGAATTTTTAGAACAGGTAGAAAAGAAAGTGGATTATAAAGTCTGGTTCCATGGTCATTATCATACGGATCAATTGTATAGAACAAAGGAAGATCGACCGGTACTTTGTCTGTTTGATCAAGTCATCTGTTTAAATGACTTTATGAATGAGCTTACTGAATCCTAGTACCATCTTATCTTTACTTTTGACTTTATTCTTTTTCATCCTATCACTTGTATTTGGGGCGTTGAAAGAGAAAAGCGTTTTCTTGATCAGTGGCTTCAACATTCTTTCAAAAGAAGAGAGAATGAGCTATGATTGAGTCAAATTGATAAAAGATCAAAGAAAAATTTTTATCTGATGCACCATTCTATGGTTTGTATCGACAATTGAAAAATATAAAAAATGAGAGGATCGAATTTTGATATGATCTTCTCAATTTTTTTTAAAGTTAGTATTGTTCTTCAGGCAGAAATATCTGAGTTACATAAATTAGCTCTGATAAAGGGATTTTTATACTAAATGAATTTGCAGCGAATTCTAATCCATGTTCTATAACATGAATCATATAAGAATTTTCTTTCATAAATAAGTGGGATTTTTGATAATCCCATGTTTCATTACGAATGATTCTTTCTAACATATTTGTACAATGACACAGATATTTAATGGCTAGAACATCTGTATATTCCATATGCAATTCTTTCAATGTATTCTTCAGGCAAGTTTCTAGTATGCTGGTTGATTTGTTAACGTCGATAAAAGATACAGTTTTAGATATTACTCTTTCTTTGATTTGCTCTATAAATTCAGATTGTGTTTCTTTTCTTATTTTCTTTTGCTCATGATCCGGTTTTATTCGTATCTGATCTAAATCGTTTAGGGGGGATGTGGTTTGATTCGTTAAATTCAATAGATCCATTAGGTTAATATTGTTAACAGATTTTGTTGGGATATTGGTTTGTTTGTGAATATATTCAGAAACTGATGTCAGAGGTTCCATGTCACACGTAATTAAGACACCCGCACCTTGATTTAAATCATTAGCTTTGATGCAAGCTAGCTCTAATAAATCGTTAAGTTGCATATCCTCGTTAAAGTCTATTGAATCTATAAAAAATGTCCCTTGTACTGATTTTTTTACATAATCAACCATTTCCGAAGCAATATGTTTTCCATGACAAATAACTAAAATGGCAACATTAATATGATTAATCCATTGGTTTGCTATTGCTAAATATGATGCTAAAAAATCTATTTCTCTTTCAGAAGGAGTAAAGCTATATAAACTCGAGAATTCTTGGTAAATATCTTTAGCGCACAAATATTCATTATGATAAACGTATTTTGTCATTGATTTAGAGGTATCAATTCCTGTTTGTCCGTGTTCGATACGTGATATATAGTTTGTAATATGTAATAAAATGCCATATAAAAGTTGTGGATGCTCGCTTAATTTTTTTAGAAGTTGGCGTTCATTTATTTTTTGCATCGTTACTTGATAAACATATGGGTTTATATTTTTATGTAGTCCTTCTAGTTGAGGGGAAGGACAATCTTTTAACACATTGATATTTTCTTTGACATAATGGTTAATATCTTTCAGCTCTTCTACATTGACATTAAATTCATCAATGAATTGACGCATTCTATGCTCTTTAAACATATTTGGTGCATTTTTGAAAATAGTTGCAGCATTAGATGTGCCATCTTGATTAAACTGTAAATAATCAGATGGAATACAAGATAATAGACTAAAAATATTAGAATTTAAGTTTTGAGTATTTTCGGTCTGACTAAGTAATTCTAAAGAGAGACTTTGAAATGATACATATACTATTTGCTTTTTTGGATCATTAATTTCCATATACGCTTTGCTGCATGAAATCTGGATTTCATTTCTCATTTGTATAATATTGTTAGGAAATTTTTTGGAAGCTAACCAGGCTATAATATCTTTGTGTACACGAATTGTAGTATGAGTATGAATCGCTTCTTCTGAGAATAGATCCATTATAAGTTCTATTTTCTCGTAAATTCCTCTTTTATCTATATCTTCCATCTTTAATTGTATCGGCATAAACTTAGCAAGAGTTTCTATTTTACAATCGTCATTATTTTTTGAGGTAGTAGCTATAATCATACTTTGTAATTGCTGTTCATCTTGTTGATATATAGTATGATACCTTTTACGGCTCAGAATAGAAGCTAATTGTGTTTGACAGGAAAAAGGGAGGCGGTCAATTTGTTCTAGTACAATGATTCCATTCTTACAAGTTTCAAAAATGCTTGGAGAGTAGCGAGAATTATTTTTAGTTTTGCTTCCAAATAATGCTTCTGAAAATAACTGAGGATTTTCTTGATAGTTTTGGCAGGATAGAGTCATAAAAGGAATGGAATCCGCTTTTCTTACTTGACATGCAAAGTTATACATCCGTTGCGTTAATAATGTTTTTCCTACACCTGCATTTCCTAAAATAAGACAGTGAATGCCATAAGGTGGATAAGAAATAGCTGATTTGGCATTAATGATTACTTCTGATAATGATCCTTTGGCGCCAATCATATCATCTAGAGTATTATTAAAATAATTGTTCTCTGTATGCACTTTTTTATATGGTTGCATTGATAAAAAGTCAGTTAAATTTTCATTTTTTGAGATTATAGAAGGTATATATTGATTCGGAAAATGCCTAGATAAAACAGTATAATCTAGATAATATACAGGTTTACCTTGAACCTTTACTGCTCTACCTTCTTTCCACAAACGGTTCAGGTCCTTTGATACATTTGCTCTATCTAAGTGTAAATCTAGGGCACATAACAAAGCATCAATCCCTGGTTCATTATTTAGACCATCTTGTAAAATTGCATCAGTTTGTTCTTTTAAATAACTGCTTATTCTTTCGATTCGAGTAGTCATGGAAAATCACCTCACAAAATTGTGTCCCTTTCTTTGAAAATTGTGTTGTACTATTTTGCAGATAAAAAAATGTGTGTTATTTATACTATGATGATAGGTTTATAATAACACACATTCTAAAAAATGAAAACGCTTACTTTACTATTGGATGGAAAATTAGTTATTATAGGATGAAAATATAAGAATTAAAAACAACACAGGTATCAATCTGTGTTGTTTTTTTACGAATTTTGTGTTTCGGGATAGGGTTGTTACAATTGGAAACGTAAAGGAGGTAGACGAATGAATGTGTAGGTTATTATTATTAAGCCATTCTGAGTTATCAAAATCTTTCTACCAAACAATGGAGCTAATTATGGGTAAGCCAAGTCCGAAAATATCATATCTTACTCTCCCATACGGGCAAGATATGGATATGTATCAACAAATGGTAGAAGAGCAAGTGTTGGAATCAGAAGACGAAGGGATTTTGATTTTAACCGATCTATTTGGAGGTAGTCCTTTTATGATTTCTACAAGAGTATATGAAAAGTACTGCAAAAAAATTTCCATAGAAATCATATGCGGTATGAATTTATCTATGGTTGTAGAAGTTGCTTCTGCTTTAAAACAAAATTTATCTTTAGATGTGATGAAGCAAATTGCGCTAGATTCAGGTCATAAAGGGATTATTGATTTTTCAGAATTACTATCAAACACATTACCAAAAAGAAAGGAGAATGAAAAATGAGTATTAAAATGATTCGTATCGATGATCGATTAATTCATGGCCAAATCGTGACAGCGTGGGCAAAAAATCTACAAATTGATAAAATTTGGATTGTGGATGATGGAGTGGCAAAAGATGATTTTATTAAAGGAATAATGCAAATGGTTGCTCCATCAGATAGGGAATTAATAATTACTGGTTTGGATGATATTCGAAGATTGGTTGAGAAATTCGATAGTGAACCAGATAATGTTTTAATCCTGATTAAGTTTCCTTATGTAGCTAAGGAATTATTTCAAGCTGGCGTAAAGCTCAAAGAACTAAATATAGGTGGTATGGGAGCCGGTTCCGATAGGCAAAAATTATTCAAAAATATATCAGCAAGTCAGAGTGAAAAAGATACATTAAAGAGCATTCAAGATATGGGGGTGAATGTTTATTTCCAAGTTACACCTGATGAAAAACGTTCACAATTTGTATATTAATTGTTTTTAGAAGGGAGATCATAATGTTAGTACAAGGTTTAATGGTTGGATTACTTGCCACAATTTGTGGAAATGTCTTTGTCGAATATTTGGTATGGATTATTCGTAACCCTATTATTGAGGGAGCGCTCACAGGTCTAATTTTAGGGGATTGGATGACAGGTGCTACTATTGGTGCTACAATTCAGCTCATTTATATGGGGCAGATTACAGTTGGAGGAGTTTCCTCATTTGATAAATGCTATGCTGGCGTAATTGCTACAGCAGTTACTATGTTGTCTCATCAAACTCCAGAAGTTGGAGTAACGATTGCTGTAACATTAGGAACTTTGGGCTTACTCGCGACTAATGCTTTAATGACTGTCAATGTAGCATTTGTTCATATGGCTGATAAGTATATTGAATCGGGAGAAACTAAACATTTATGGATTTATAACTGGCTATTACCACAGTTTGTATGCATGGTTGTATATGGTCTGCCTGCTTTCATTTGTGTTTATTTTGGAGCTGATGTTTTTGAAACATTTATGAATGCTTTACCTGAACAAATTTCACATGCATTGAATGTAGTTGGTGCTGTATTACCAGCTTTAGGAATAGGAATGATGTTTAAAGCGGTATATAAGAAAAAATTTGTTGCATTTGCAATAATTGGTTTTGTACTAATTGCTTATTTAAAACTAGATATTATTGCATGTACGCTAATTGGTATAGCTGGAGCAATTTTATATTGGTCATTAGGATTGGATAAATTGACAGAAGGAGGCACCGAAAATGAATGAAACACTTAATGAGGCAACAGTTAAAAAACAGTTAACCAAAAAAGACTTAATTCGTTGTTTTCTTATTTGGGAGACTACTTCTGAATCATGTTTATCATATGAGCGATTAATGTCTATGGGATTCTGCCATGCCATGACACCTATTATAAATCGATTATATGCAGATAATAAGGAAGAAAGAATTAAAGCGTTAAGACGTCATATGATGTTCTTTAATACAGAAAATAACTGGGGTGCTTTTATACCAGGTCTTGTGGCTTCAATGGAAGAAGATATGGCTAATGGTGGAAACATTGATGAAGATATGATTAAAAATATCAAAGTTGGTCTTATGGGACCTTTAGCAGGAATTGGAGATACAATTACACAAGGATTGGTTAAAACAGTTGCGTTAGCTATTGGTGTCGATATGACATTAAAAGGAAGTGCCTTAGGGCCTATTATCTTCTGCTTGCTTTATGGTATTTATTTAATGGCTATGGGTATCTTCACATTTAGTAAAGGTTATACACTGGGAAGAAGTATCTTAAGTAAAATCACAGACAAGCGAATTATGAATAAGATTACTGATATTTTAAGTATCATTGGTCTTACAATTGCAGGTGCTATGATTGCTAATAATGTAAATATTACAACACCTCTACAATTTACTATCAGTGATTCTACAATAGTCATTCAGGATTTGTTAAATTCAATTTTACCTGGATTATTAAGCGTTGTAGCAGTAGTAGGTGTATTCATGAGCCTTCGGAAAAATACCAGTGTATTTAAGATAATGATTATAATGTTTGTGATTGCTGTTGTATGTAGTTTAATTGGAATTTTGTAAAAGGAGTATTAAAAAATGATGAGAAAAACATGGTTGAGTGAAGTGGTAGGTACAGAAAAAGCAGCTATTGGTGTAGTTCATTTCAAAGCATTTCCAAGTGATCCTCTATTTAATAGCGAAAAAGGCATGTCTGATGTAATTGAAAGTGCACGTAAAGATTTATTGGCTCTGCAGAATGGCGGAATTGACGCAGTTTTATTTTCTAACGAATTCAGTTTTCCTTATGAAGCTGAACCATCTTCAGAAATTATTGCGGGAATGGCTTATGTAATTGGGGTTTTAAAAGAGGACATTAAAGTACCTTATGGTGCAAATGTGATCTCAAATACTCATGATTCAATTGCACTAAATGCAGTTATAGGAGGACAGCTAATGCGAGGAACTTTCGCCGGGGCGTTTTCAGGAAATATGGGATTAACAAATGCTCATCCGGGTGAATTCTTGCGGCATAGAAATAATTTAGGATTATCTCAGAAGCTAAAAATGGTTCATTATGTGATTCCAGAATCCAGTTGTGAAATTGGAGGACGTGATAAGCATTCTATTGTTAATGGAGAATTATTTGGTAACCTTCCAGATGCGATTGGAATTTGTGGGGCTAATGCAGGCAAGAAAATTGATATGGAATTCATGAGAGAAATTCGAGAGGATTATCCAGATACTGTGCTTTTTGCAACAACAGGAGTAAATTATGATACAATCGAAGAAGTATATGAGGTAGCAGATGCAGCATTTATAGCAACACATTTTAAAAAAGATGGAATTTTTGAAAATGAAGTTGATGAGAAACGAGTAAAACGATTTATGGATAGATTAAAGCAATATAGAAGTTCTTTTTAATGAGGATAAAAGGTATATTATTTGATTGTGATGGAGTTTTACTCGATAGTGAAGCTATATACATAAATTCTTTGATGGATTATCTTTCTACTCTTGGCATAGAAACGAATTTGGAAGATGTTGTAAATGTATTAGGACAGAAAATGCCATGTATCATTAAAACATTGAGAGTCAAATTTTCTTTAGAGAACTATACTGATGAAGAGTTGATTACGGGACAAAGGGAAATTTTCGATCAGAAATTTAACCAAATGAATTTACAACCAATGCCTTATCTATTGGAATTTCTTAAATGGTGTAAATTAAAACAATTAAAGACAGCAATTGTATCTTCTTCAAATATGAATTATTTAAAAAATGTTGTAAATCGTTTACAAATTCATAATTATTTTGATGAAGTATTTAGCGGTGAAATGGTTAAAAATAGTAAGCCTGCACCGGATATTTACTTATTTGCTGCCAAAGAAATGAACATTCCTCGGAAAAATCTATTGATTATTGAAGATTCTATAAATGGAATCAAAGCTGGCAAAAATTCTAAAATTTTTACAGTTGGCTACAAAGGTTCCATTATTGAACAGGATACAAGTGATGCGGATTTAGAAGTAAGGAGTTTTGAGGATATCAAACATTTTTTAGAGTTAGATATTTTATAGAATAAGCATAATAAAAATCAAAGATAGTTGTATTTGAGTTTTTTTTGCAGGAGAATTGGGAGGATAAGATATGGATACGATATATGTATTTATTGTGATAATTATTTTATCTGTGTCATTTAGTATTATTAAGAGGTTAATTAGAAGTTATCGACTATAACAATTGTTATTTGCATTACAAGAGAAGAATATTGGTCTATTTCAAAAGTTAGTAAATTCAAAAATCAATTTAATACTATTTCCAAAATATAATTTAGAATATCTTAGGCTAAATGGTTATATTTTGGAAAAAAATTCAGAAATGATTGAAGAACAATTTAAAGTGCTAAATCAATATGTACTTTCTAAGGAACAAAGAAAAGATTTACTTTTGAAAAAATTAACTTACTATACTACTATTAAAAGTGAAAAAGCCATGGAAACTTTAAAGATGATTTCTGATTTTAAAGATACTGATTTTCTAAACAAAGCACAGGAAATATATGCAAAATTAAACTCATAACAGATATAAAAAATGAGAGGACTAGATCCTCTCAAATTTTTTTATAAGATATCACTTAAATTTTCGTCGATTGTCTTTTTCAATGTATCAAACGAATGATTGAAACGCTGCTGATCATTTTCGTTTAATGGAAGGCTAATGACTTGTTCAATACCATTTGATCCAACAACAGTTGGTGTACCGATGAAGTAACCTTCGCGACCATATTCACCATTTTGATAACTGGATACCGGTAAGATGGCCTTTTCATTATTTAAGATGGCAGAAACGATACGTTTTAATGCCAAACCAATACCATAGTAAGTAGCTTTTTTAAGTTCGATGATCTTGTAAGCTTTATCACGAACACTGATATAAATATCCTGCAGCTCGCTTAGTTCGATATCGTTTTCATCCAGGTATTCCAACAAATGTTTTGCACCAATATATGTATGGATCCAAGGAACGAAGCTGGAATCACCATGTTCACCCATGATATAGGCATGGATATTTGAAGAGGCAAAGCCTAAACGTTCGCTCAATGCGTGACGCAAACGAGCGGAGTCAAGTACTGTACCGGAACCAATGACATGATTCTTTGGCAGGCCGCTTGTTTTCCAAGCCACATAAGTCATGATATCGACAGGGTTATTGGCAACAACCAGTAAACCATCAAAATTATTTTTCTTTAATTCTTCACAGACACCTTTTGTGATATTCGCATTGATCTTTACAAGTTCCAAACGAGATTGGCCAGGTTTTTGAGCAGCACCGGCTGTTAAAACAACGATGTTTGTGTCCGCTGCATCGGCATAGCTTCCGGCTGTAATCTTCATTTTCGAGTTGGCATACAACAAGCCGTCACTCAAATCCATTTGTTCACCCTTTGCTTTATCTGCATTGACATCGACTAAAACAAGTTCATCAATACCTTTTTCGGAGAGTAATGAGTAGGCAAAGCTCATTCCGACAAAACCGGTTCCGACAAGCATGATTTTTCTTTTTTGGATCTTTTCACTATTCATAATATGATCTCCTCCTATTGTTTATCACTTTAATCACATTATAGTTCATTTAGTTAGCACTGACAAATAAAACACTTCTAAAAACATATAAAAACAGGGGATTTCCCCTGTTAGCTGGATTGCTGCTGCAGTGTAATCTGTACATCAATCGTTTTTCCATCTCTGGAAACGCTCATAGAAACGGTATCGCCGATTTTATGATCACGTAATATGGCTTTGACTTCAGCAGATGTATTGACTTCCTTGCCATCAAAACTGATGATACGATCGCCTTGTTGTAAGCCGGCCTTATCGGCAGCTCCACCTTGTACAACTTGTACGATATAAACACCATCTTCCATATCGGAACGTCTTAAACTGTTGGAAGAACTATAATCGTATAGAGATACATTCAGTGCAGGGCGACTGGTTACAGAACCATTCTCAATCAGTTCATTGATGATGTCCATCGCACCATCGATCGGGATCGCAAAGCCTAAACCTTCTACACCGGTTGAGCTTTCTTTGGCGTTTACGATACCAATCAGGTTACCGTTGGCATCAAAGAGTCCACCACCAGAGTTGCCGGGGTTGATGGCTGCATCGGTCTGCAGTAAGGTCATAGTTTCATCTTCTACGGTAATTTCACGATCCAAAGCTGAAATGATACCGGTTGTGACCGTACCACCTAATTCACCTAATGGGTTACCAATCGCAATGGCCGCATCACCTACCTGCAGCGAACTGCTTTCACCAATGGTTGCCGGAGTAAGTCCGGATGCATCGATTTTGATCACGGCAAGGTCTGTCTGTGCATCGGTACCAACTAATTGGGCTTTGTATTCCGTACCATCCTGAGTACGTACTGCAATGGAAGTAGCGCCTTCAATGACATGGTTATTTGTGATGATATATCCATCTTCTGAGAAAATAACCCCACTTCCGGCCCCTTGTTGCACATATTGTCCGAAAATACTGTTTCCGCTGGTCACAGCTTCTGTCGTGATTTCGACAACACTGGGCCCACACTTGGCGGCAATATCGCTGACATCTTCAATTTGGTTTCCACTTCCGGCATTACCGGATTGTTTGTTGACTGTAATGCCACTTCCAGAATGAATATTTGTTGCTATTAAAGCACCTCCAAAACCAGCCAAAGCACAGAGAACAACCAAACAAATTCCAAAGATGATCATCTTGTTGGAAATAGCTTTTGATCTGCGCGGCTCGAATTGCGGTGGCGTTTGATTTTGATCCATCATATCGATTCCTCCTTTTTACAGTTGGTAGTATATACTAAAATTATGTCATAAAACAAACAGTAATATGTGAAATGATAGTAATTTTTAACTTGATTTTCAAAAAAATGTGAAATTTTTTGGAGTACTTTTTTCATGAAATGTTTGCACAAATCAAAGAAAAAATCCATTTATGAGAATAAAGATACGATAAGGTAACAAATAAGAGGAAATTTGCCTTTAAGACTATTAAATTTAAAGAAAAAAGCGGTAAAAATAAGGGAAATGACAGGGGAATTTACGAATTCTAATTTCCGTATGTGTGTAAAAGTGCTATACTAAAAAAGTAAATATAAGGAGGATCTGAATATGCCTGCAAAGAAAACTGAAACGAAAGATACAGTGACAAAGAAAGGAACGAAGCCAGTTGAAACCAAAGCAACGAAAACAACGGCTCGAACAAAGACAACAAAAAAAGCTGAGCCGAAAGCAAAAGAAACGGTTAAAAAGGCAGCGAAAACTAAACAGACAGTTAAGAAAACAGAAACTCTCAAAAACGATAAAGCTAGCGTGGAAGCTGTTGCAGATGACAAAGTAAAAGAAACAAAGAAGACAACTGCCAAAAAAGCACCTGCCAAGAAGACTACAACAAAGAAAACGACAACGAAAAAGACAACAGCTGCCAAAAAAACAACAAAGAAGGCAGTAACAAAAAAAGAGGACACAAAACAGAAAATGGAACAGTATAATCAGTTCTCATTGGATACATGCATAGATATGGCTAAGGCTATGGGTATTGACATGGGGTATGATCAATATGCACAGCTTTTAATGGATCAATCCGATATGAAAGAAATCGTAAAGACGATTTTAGAGCAATATCCAATCAAAGCCGATGCCTTTAGTTATGAAGAAGATGGTTATGATCTAGATTTACTGGAAGTTTTGGTTGGTAAGGTAGCACAGACCGTAACAATCAAAGCCAGTGATTATGCAGCCATGGGTAAAGAAATCGAAGCACATGAAGGTTATGTGATCAGTGAAGAAAGTCTGAACAATAACGATGAATACAATGCCGATTTTGATCTTGTTCGTCGTTTATTGATGATTGCCCAAAGAAAAGACATTCATACTATGGCTGATTTACAGACAATCGTTACAGTTGATGCGACAAAATTGATCGAAAAATTCATGGATGTTGCTTATACCGTATTAAAAAATTGGCAGTACGATGATGTGAAGTATTATGAAAACTTTATTTATGCCGTATTAAGTCAGTTTAACGATCTCTATCAGGCATATGAGAATAAAGCTATGATGGATGTGGCAGACCTGTATATCGAACATGGTGATTATGGTTTGGGCGATGCCAACTATGCTTACATTCTTCGTGAAAACCAAATCAAAGATTACATCTATTATCGATATGCCAAGGCTTATGAACACATTGATTATGAGAAATCCAGAGCGATTGCCAATGAAGCCCTGCAGTTTGTCAATGATCGATATACGTATTATCCTAATATACGTCAATTACTGGAGAACTAAGTTTCTTCAGTTTTTTTTCTTGATTTCTTGAAAAAAATTGGTATCATATACGAGATGTTAAGAGAGGTGTAAGGAATGGCAGCACAGACTAAGATACCGGAATGGGTCTTACAATGTTTAGATCAGTATGGCAATTGTGCTTGTGGAAGAAACATCACGAAGAAGATGGGAAAGGATAAACTTTTGGATGAATTGGAGGCATTAGGTTATCCTTGTGAATTGGAAATCTTATCCGATCAAAAAGAAAAAAGTGCATATCCAAAAGAAGCAACGTATATCCTGACATTAAAATCGCATGAAATACTGCAAGATGAAGAAGATGAAGACTAATTTTAGCCTTCATCTTTTTTTAAGTGATCTATGATTGATTGTACAAACCGTTTTGTGCTGGCATTCCCGCCTAAATCGGGTGTCAGACAAGTTTTATCGGCAAATACTTTATCTACGGCTTTTCGGATCGCAATAGCCGTTTTTTGTTGGCCGAGGTCTTCTAACATCATACAGCTGCTTAAAAGTAAGGCTGTAGGATTGGCGATGCCTTTGCCGGCAATATCAGGAGCGCTGCCGTGAACGGCTTCATACATGGCATGCGTATCTCCTTTATTACAGCTTGGTAAAAGGCCTAAGCCACCAATCAAGCCACTGGTTAAATCACTGATGATATCACCATACAGATTTGGCATGACCATCACATCGAATTGCTGCGGATGCATGACTAACTGCATACATGTGTTATCAACAATCAAAGCATTGGCTTCAATTTGTGGATAGTCCTTGGCAATTTCTTCAAAAATAGAAAGGAACAGACCATCTGTCTTTTTTAAAATATTGGCTTTATGCACACAGGTTACTTTTTTACGGTTATGTGTAATGGCATATTCAAAGGCAGATTTGATGATTCGCTTGCTTGCCTTTTTTGTGATGATTTTAAAGGCAATGACCGTATTATCATCGATGACCTCTTCCTTTCCCACATAAAGATCTTCGGTGTTTTCACGGAATGTGACGATATCGATATCTTTAAACAAGGTATCCAGACATGGGTTGGACTTGGCAGGGCGAATATTAGCCCATAGATCATATTTGTTTCGAAGAGTCACGTTTAAAGAACGAAATCCTTTGCCAATCGGTGTAGTGATCGGTGATTTCAACAATACCTTCGTTTTATCAAAAGAATCAAGACCTTTTTGAGGAATGAATTCACCGGTTTTTTGATATACGGCTTCTCCTACATCAAAGATCTCGTAATTAAATTGGGCGCCGGCGGCATCCAATATCTCTAAGACAGCATCGGTGATTTCCGGTCCGATTCCGTCACCTCTAAAAACAGTAATTGTCTGCATCTAATCTTCCTTTCTTTTTCCGACATAGACATTTGCCGGACGAATCAATTTTCGATTGTTTTGTCGATTTTCCAGGTGGTGGGCCACCCAGCCGGCCGTTCTGGCCATACCAAATAAAGGAGTGTATAAGGCTTTATCAATTCCTAACATGGAATAGGCAAAACCGGAATAAAAGTCGACATTGGCACACGTTTCAATATGTTTTTGTTTACGCATTTGATAAAGAGCGGCTTTTTCAAAGGCACATAAGCAGTTGTATTTTTCTAACTCTCCTTTTTCCTGTGCCAATTCTTTACAAGCTTTTTTGATGACCTGGCAACGAGGATCACTCTTGGTATAGATCGCATGTCCGATGCCGTAGATTAAACCGGCATTGTCAAAAAAATCATGGTCTAGAAGTCTTTTGGCGATCTTACGAAGAACCTTTTGATTGGTCGTCGTGCCAATTTCATCAAAGATAGCATCAAACATGGCACTGGTTTTTATGTTAGCTCCACCATGACGTGGGCCTTTTAAAGATCCTAAGGCGGCGCTGATACAGGAGTAGATATCGGTACCGGTACTGGACATGACCACATTGGTAAAAGTAGAGTTGTTTCCACCACCGTGATCGGCATGTAACATAAAGAGAATGTCTAAAAGAGAAGCTTCCTTTTGTGTGTAATGTGTATTTTGTCGGATGATACAAAGTACATTTTCCGCTATGCCTTTATCGGGTAAAGGATAGTGCGTGATCCTTTTCTTTTTATAATGGCTCAACATCAATAAAGGCATACTGGCAAGGATATACATTCCTTTTAACATTCTTTCTTCCAATGTATCGGAATCTGGATCTACATCTTCCCCATAGAGCTTTAGAACTTCAATTTGAATGGCATTGAGCAGATTGGATGTCTGATAGTGAATATCGACATTGTGTGCATCGGCCATTTTAATCAGTTCTTTATGAAAGTCCAAAAGCTGTCGATGGGTAGGCAGTTTTCCAAATATCAGCAGGAAGGCGCTAAGTTCAAATCCGAACGGTGTATCTTTTCGAATAGCAACCAGATCATCGATATCATAGCCTCGATAGATCAGGCGACCATCGATATGGATCTTGTTTCCGTTGCTGTATTCGTAACCGACAACATCACTGATCTTGGTTAGTCCGACTTTGACACCGGTTCCGTTTTCATTACGAAGACCGGACTTGACTCGATACTTGGCATAAAGAGAAGAATCAATATGGTTGTCGTCTTCATATTCTTTATACAGTGCTTGTAAATTGATCATATACAATTCCTTTCATTTATTTTCATGTATTATAGCATATTCTTTCATTTATTTTCATAATTTGTTATAATAATCACTAAATGAGGAGAATGTTATGGAAAATCTAACACAAAAGCTATTAAAAACGCATTTGGTTTCTGGGAAGATGGTCAAAGGAGAGCCGATTTCCATCAAGATCGATCAGACTTTGACACAGGATGCGACCGGAACGATGGCTTATATGCAGTTTGAGGCCATGGGTGTCAAGCAGGTCAAGACAGAGCTTTCGGTCAGTTATGTTGACCACAATACCCTGCAAAGTGGTTATATGAATGCCGATGATCATGCCTATCTGCAATCGGCAGCCAGTAAATATGGCATTTATTTTTCCAAGGCAGGAAATGGAATTTGTCACCAGGTTCATTTAGAGCGTTTTGCCAAACCGGGCAAAACACTGATCGGAAGTGATTCACATACACCGACCAGTTCCGCTATTGGCTGTCTGGCGATTGGAGCCGGTGGTCTGGATGTTGCCAAAGCAATGGCAGGCATTCCTTATCGATTAACGATGCCTGAAATCGTCGAGGTTCGTCTGCATGGGCGTTTGAATCATGGTGTTTCCAGTAAAGATATTATTTTGGAGCTGCTACGCAAGTTAAGTGTAAAAGGTGGTGTCGGACGTATCTTTGAATATACCGGGGATGCCCTGGAGCATTTAAGTGTCTATCAAAGAGCTACGATTACCAATATGGGCGCAGAATTAGGAGCCACGACTTCTATTTTTCCAAGCGATGAGATCACACGCGAATTCTTAAAGCGTCAGGGAAGGGAAAAAGATTATGTCGAACTCAAGGCGGATCCGGGAGCTACCTATGATGAAGTGGTGGAAATCCATTTAGATACTTTGGTTCCCTTGGCAGCCTGTCCGAATTCTCCGGATGCGATCAAAACGATTCAGGAGTTAGAAGGAACGAAAGTTGATCAGGTAGCCATCGGTTCTTGTACAAACTCTGGTTATGAGGATATGATGAAAGCTGCTGCCATTTTAAAAGGGAAAACCATTGCCCCTAATGTTTCGTTAGTCGTATCACCTGGTTCTCGTCAGGTTTTATTGAAGCTGATCGAAAGTGGTGCTTTGGCCACATTTATTCATGCCGGCGCACGTATTCTGGAGAGTGCCTGCGGGCCTTGTATCGGTATGGGACAAAGTCCAAAAAGCGATGGAATCTCGCTACGTACTTTCAATCGTAACTTTTACGGTCGATCCGGTACGTTATCGGCCGGTATTTATTTAGTATCCCCGGAAGTGGCGGCTGCCAGCGCCATCCAGGGTGTCATCAGTGATCCTTCCAAGCTGGAATATGAGGATCAGTTTGAAAAAGAACCGGTCATTATCGATGATTCTTTGATCTATGCACCAAGCAAGGATCTGGAGTCGGTTGAAATCGTACGCGGGCCGAATATCAAACCGATCCCGGTCAATACACCGATGCCGGATCAACTTGAAAAGAAAGTTGTCATCAAACTGGGAAACAATATCACGACTGATCATATTGCACCGGCAGGTGCCAAGGTATTACCATATCGTTCGAATATTGAAAAGCTTTCCACTTTTGTCTTTGAAAACAACAAAGAACACTTTGATCAAGTCTGCAAAGAAAATCATGGCGGTATTATCGTTGCCAAAGAAAATTATGGGCAGGGATCCAGTCGGGAACACGCCGCTTTAGCACCGATGTATTTAGGTATCAAAGCGGTGATTTGTTGTTCATTTGCCCGTATTCATAAGGCGAATCTGATCAATTTTGGAATTCTTCCACTCACATTTGAAGATCCAGAAGATTATGAATCGATCGAAGATATGGATGATTTGATCCTGGATCACATTCATGATTTATATCAGGATCGAACTCTTGAGGTTTATGATGTGACACAGGATAAACGCTTTAAAGTACATTGTGATTGTACCAATGAGGACTTAGATATGATCATGGCCGGTGGAGCGTTGAACTATATTCGAAATCAACAGGGGACTTTCTAGAAAAGTCTCTTTTTTGTGCAAAAAGTTTCTTAAAAAGTATAAGGCGTTACAGAGGAAAATCAGGGGGTTACAAGGTATAATAAGCATATAGAAAAGAGGGATTGTTCTATGATCATACAAAGTAAAAGAGTCTGGGTATTGAATAACTGGATCGATGCACAGATCGAAGTAGAGGATGGAAAAATCGCGAATATCTATCCTTATGAAACCAAACCAGTCGATAAAGATTACGGAGACAAACGAATTGTACCGGGATTTATTGATGTACATACACATGGTGCCTATGGTTTTGATACCAACGATGCTGAAGAAGAAGGCTTGCGAAACTGGATGAAAAACATCGTCAAAGAAGGTGTGACCGGTATCTTGCCGACAACGATCACACAGAGCGAAGAAGTCTTGACAAAGGCTGTCAAAAATGTTGCCAAGGTCGTTAAAGAAGGCTATGAAGGTGCAGAAATTTTAGGTATCCACTTTGAAGGACCGTATTTGGATCAGGTCTATAAGGGAGCACAGCCGGAACAATATTGTGTAAAACCGGATGTGGAACAGTTCAAACGGTATTATGAAGCCAGTGATCATTTGATCAAGATCATCACTATGGCTTGTGAACACGATGAAAACTATGTATTGACTAAATTCTGTGTGGATCATGACATTGTTGTTAGTCAGGGCCATTCAGGAGCCACTTACAAACAGGCTCGTATGGCCATCGCTCATGGTGCCAAAAGTATGACGCATGTATATAACGGTATGACCAAGTTCCATCATCGTGATCCAGGACTGGTAGGAGCTGCCTTTAGATTCCGTGATGTATATGGTGAAATTATCTGTGATGGCAATCATTCCACCTATGATGCGTTAAATGATTTCTTTACAGCGAAAGGAGCCAATTATTCCGTTATGATCACCGATTCACTGATGGTCAAAGGTTTACCAGCCGGAACAAAAACATTGTTTGGTGGTAATGAAATTGAATTGTATGAAGATGGAAGTGCGCACTTGACATCGACAAAAGGATTGGCCGGTTCTACCTTGAACGTAAACAAAGGATTGGGTATCCTTGTGGAAAAGGCATTGGTTCCATGGCAAACCGCCATTAATTCTTGTACGATCAACCCGGCTCGCATGTTAGGTGTGGATGATCGTAAAGGAAGCATTCAGGCTGGAAAAGATGCCGACTTAGTTGTTTTAAATGATGATTACAGTGTAGAAATGACATACACTAAAGGAAAAGAAGCTTTCTAAACAAATAGAGTGATCAAAAGACAGATTTTAAAAAAGTCTGTCTTTTTTATAAACAATAAAAAACAATAAAAAATTATAGACAATCAATAAAAATATTGGTATATTAAATATGCTTGAGGAGGCTTATTATGGAACTAATTATTGATTCGGCAGATGTGGCACAAATTAAAGCGCTAAAAGAACTATGCACAATAGCAGGAGTAACGACAAATCCTACTATTTTGACAAAATCAGGAAGAGAAGCAACGGAAGTCATTCAAGATTTGATCGGTATTTTGGATGAAGATCAGAAATTGTTTATCCAGGTCGTAAAGACGGATTATGAAGGTATCATGGAAGAAGCCAAGAAAATTTCCCAGCTTCGTCCTAAGAATATGTATGTAAAGATTCCGGTTACACATGATGGTTTAAAAGCTATCAAGGAATGTAAAAAGTTAGGTATTCACACTTTGGCAACAGCCATTTATACGGCAGAGCAGGCTTTCATTGCGGCTGCCAACGGTGCGGATTATCTGGCACCTTATGTCAATCGTATGTGTAACTATGGTGATGGTGTAGAAACGACAAAAGATTTAATCGAGATGTTGCGCATTCATAATATGCCGGCAAAGGTTGTTGCGGCAAGCTTTAAAAATACGTATCAGGTTCATGAATTGATCAAAGCGGGAATTCCGGCTGTAACTGTACCATGTGATGTATTGTTCAATATGATCAATCATCCGGCTACAACGATTGCCGTAGGTGAATTTACAATGAACTGGCAGAAAGCCTATAATCGCAAAGAATTATTTAAATAAGATAACGTTTGGGAGTCATTTTGATATATCCCCAGTCAAGTAGACATGGGATATACCATTTTGACTCCCTTTTTTTTATGAATTTTGTTTGGAGGCTTTTAAAAGCGAAAGAAGTACAAGAATCATCGAAATACCTAAACCTGTATGGCTGATACCACTTCCAATCACTAAAAGCATCGGTATGGAAGAACCACTGACTTGTAGAATGCCTTTGATAAGCAACATAAGAGCCATAAAGAGCAAAAAGACATTATAGACAAGAAAACTGGTCGTATAGAGTTTGTTTTGTTTCAAATCCAGTTTGTCACGATATAAGCCAATCAGTAATACAAAGATCATGCCTAGTGCAAATAAGTGAACGTGAACCGTAGATAAAGTTGTGTATTGTGTAAAATGAAAGAACTTCGTAAATTCTCGATAGAAGATACCGGCAGCCATAGCCAATACTGCATAGAGAATTGATAATGTAATGTACTTTTTCATAAAAACCTCCTATTTAGTTGTGTGTAAAAATGATGGATAAACTGTAAACCGGCCAGGCATAATGCCAAACCTAATCCGGTATAAAAAACCGCAATGAATTCAAAGGAGACAAGGTGAAAAACACGAAGGATGATCCCCATGCTCATCATAAAGGCCATCATGATAAAAGATGGTCGATCAAAGAAGAAATAAAAGGGTTGTTTAGATGTATATCCTTGAATTCTAAGTGAATGTTTCTGTACGATTTTGGAAAACATCCACAAAAAGAAAACAAAAACAAGGCTCGATCCCAGAAGATGAAGAATGTTCAGATTGTCTGCATAGCTTTGGATTCCGATCCAAGTCACATTTCCACCGGCAATACACCATACGATACCTGCTAAAAGAAGCAGTGTTTTTGGTAAGACTTTCATGTGCTTTTCTCCTTTTAAAAATTCTTATAGATTATAGAAAGAATAGAATAGAACGTCAATGTATTTGCCTCCTATACATCTATTTTATTTTATGGTATAGTAGGCAGGAACATGGTACCCCATACCATGAATCCACTTTGTATAAAACATTGGAAACTATCGAAGTGACAAGGACCCCGGGGGTCCTTTTTTAAGTGCTTGGAGGGATTTTAATGGAAAATAAAATGGGAACTATGCCGATGCCAAAGCTGATGATCACGATGTCCTTGCCAATTATGATCTCTATGCTGGTGCAGGCTTTATACAACATCGTTGACAGTATGTTTGTGGCTCGTTTATCGCAGGATGCCTTAGCAGCCGTATCCTTGTGTTATCCGGTTCAGGCGATCATGATTGCGATTGCCTGTGGAACCGGTGTTGGATTTAATACCTTATTATCAAGATGTCTGGGTGAAAGAAATACAGATAAAGCCAATCAGGTTGTTTTACATGGTTTGATGATTGCCCTTGTCAACTGGCTTCTATTTGTTGTGCTGGGATTTTTATTGGCTCGTCCGTTTTTAATGTTGTTTTCCGGACAGGAAAATGTGATCGACATGGGTGTTGTATATTTGCAGATTTGTACTACGCTTTCTTTTGGTATTTTTATTCAGATTACGTATGAGCGCATTCTACAGGCCAGCGGTCAACCTGTATATAATATGATCATGCAGGGAATTGGTGCTATAGTGAATATCGTTCTTGATCCAATCTTTATCTTCGGCTATTTCGGTATTCCGACCATGGGTGTTGCCGGTGCCGCTCTTGCGACAGTCTTGGGACAGATCATTGCGATGCTGTTAGGGATTTGGATCGTTCAAAAAAAGACGCGATCCATCCAAATTCATATCCGATCCTTTTCTCTGGATTTTTCTATATTAAAACAAATTTATAAAATTGGATTTCCAGCCATTCTGATGCAGTCTATCATGAGCTTTATGACCGTCTTTATGAATCAGATCTTAGTTTCTTTTTCCTTATTGGCCGTCAATGTATTCAGTATTTACTACAAGCTTCAGCAGTTTATCTTTATGGCGGTTTTAGGAATGACCAATGCGCTGGTACCGATTTTAGCGTACAACTATGGTGCCAGATCATATACACGAATTCAACAGGCCATCCGTGTTTCTTTGGGATTAAGCATTGTGATCATGGCTGTGGGAACATTGATTTTTCAGATGTTTCCATCGCAGCTTTTATTACTTTTTGATGCCAATGTGTCGATGATGGAAATGGGGATACCGGCCTTACGCATCATATCGTTTAGTTTTGTGTTTGCGGGGATCTCCATGGTGCTTGGCTCCGTGTTTCAGGCTTTGGGCCATCCGAATACTTCCTTGTGGATCACTTTACTAAGACAACTTGTTGTTCTGGTTCCTCTTACCTATGTTTTCGCATCTATATTTGGCTTGAATATCTGTTGGCTTTCCTTTGTGATTACAGAGATATTGTGTGCCTTTTTAAGTCTGGTTGCACTACGTTATGTAGATCAAAAAACGATTCAACCTTTAAAGACTTTTGAGGTATAATAGGAACGATGAAAAAGGGAATGATATTATCGATTATCAGCGCTATCTGTTTTGGATTGGTGCCTTTATTTACGAAGATCGTCCTCTCTATGAATTACGATGTGATTGCCATTGGCTTCTTCCGGTTCTTAGGCTTGGGGATTTTTTCGGCATGTATGATCAAGATTAAAAAAGTTCCATTAAAACTTGATGTTTCTATACTGCCATCGATTGCGTTGGACAGCTTTTTTCAAGTTCTAACACTGATTTTATTAAGCACGTCATATCTATTTATTCCGACCGGGAATGCGACCTCTCTGCATTTTATGTATCCGATCTTTGTATTTTTGATTCTATACTTTTACTATAAGAATCATTTTTCAAAGATTCAGTGGATTGCCTTGATTCTATCCATTTTAGGCATTTTGTTCTTTATTGATTTTGGCAATATGAACAATGGAATCGGAATGTTGATCGCCATTGTTTCCGGTTTGACTTATGCCATCTATATGGTGATTCTGGATAAGCAGGGCCTGGCAGCTTTAAATCCTTTTATGTTGGCTTTTTATGCCTGTATTATGGAAGTGATCGTTTTAGGCATAATCGGAATTGTGCTAGGAAGCTTTTCTGTCACTGTGAACGGATTAGCTATCGTTTCTTTGATTGCGTTAAGTGCTTTATCGATTGGGGGCACTTTATTGTTGCAGGTAGGTACACGCTTGATTGGTTCTGGCATGGCTTCTTTGTTTTGTCTGTTTGAACCATTGACATCACTATTCTGCGGCTGGTTTCTTTTAAAGGATCCGATTTTGGCAACGAATATTTTAGGATGTATTTTGATTTTTGCCGGCATATTTTTGATCATGAAACCAAAGAAGAGGAGAAGATAACATGGATCGACGTACACTGTATGAACAAAGCAAGGAGCCTTATCGCTTTTCTAAAAACAAACTTTTATTTCTTTCGGTTCGAGGAAGTCTTTTTGTTTGCCTTTTGATGATCTTTGTGTTTGGTGTCATTCTGTATGTTTTTCAAAAGGATCGCTGGCAGACCACGATCTTTCTTCCTGCCGGCATCGTGTGCTTGACTTTTGTTTTAAGTGTAGTTTTTCCCTGGATTCGTTCAGTTCGTTTTTTAAGACAGCAGGAAAGAATAAGCCAGAGAAAATTTGATGAACGAAAGGACATGAATAAACCGGAGAATCAAAGAGAATGGCTGCTTTGTTTCTTTAAGCCCGGGATACTGATCTTTAACCGCAATGCCATCGATTCCTTAATTGGCTTTACTACATCAAAAGTTTCCATGACTCATGATGGAAGTACCAGAATTCATCTGGAATATATAGATAGAAATCAGAAAAAACAAGTCATAGATTTTCGACACTCTAAAGAGAATCAGGCAAAATTTGAAGCATGGTTTTATAAAAGATAATCATAGAAATAGTGATCGTTGGGGATTTTCGAAATCACTATTTTTTTAAGACATTAAACTTTACATTTGTATTACTATGCATCATAAAATGTGGATAAATGTAAAATAGAGCAAGAATAGAACAAATAGTCAGGCATTTTATAGAGTTATTAGGAAGATAAAAAAAAGGATTTAAATTACGTTACGCCCAATGAATTGTTGTCGGGGAAATGGAAATATGTCAATCAGTCCGAAAAAGAAGTCTGTCAGTTTTTAAGAACAGAAGAACGTCTAAATGCAGAATTAAAACATGGACATTATGACAACTTCTTTGACAGCGAGGAAGAATGGCTGGAATATGAATTAGAAAAGTTACGGGAATATATTACCGACTACATCAATGGAACAAACATTGAAGCGTCCGACCTTTACCCAATCAAAGAATTTATCCAGCATTTGAAGTTTCAAAAACTGTTAGACCGCTATGATGATTTATACAGCATGGATATGTTTATTTATACAGCATGGATATGTTTGGGGAAAGCATAGAGGGACATAAATATAGGACACCTTATCAAGTGGTAAAAATGATAAACCCTAATTCAAAAGAAGATATGGAATTATTACGGGAAGTATTAAGGAATAACCATTTTGATGATGAGGACGAATAATCTTTTTCCTCTTGCATGGAAGATACAGCAAACAAAAAGCCCAGTAAAGAGTGCAAAGCACCACCAATGGTGGCAAGCTCTTGACAGGGCTTTTCCTTTTCTGTAGTGGGTAATCAAGAGGAAGAAAGAATAATACATCAAAATATTTTGATGTAACATGTTGATAAATCATGTTGTAAGCCTTATGATAAATATATCAAAATTATTTGATGTGAGGAGTGATAATAATGAATGATTTTTCTAAAGACGCAAAAATTTTTAAGGCTCTTTGTGATACAAAAAGGCTTACTATTTTAGACTACTTAAAGAGTGGGGAAAAATGTGCGTGTGTTCTGATTGAAAACATGAACATAGGACAATCAGCTTTATCTTATCACATGAAAATACTTTGCGACTCTGGTATTGTTAATGCAAGACAAGAGGGAAAATGGACGCATTATAGTTTAAGTAAAAAAGGAAGTGAATATGCGTCAAAACGATTGTTAGAATTAACAACACCAAATACTGAAAATCAATCACATTGTTGCAAATAAAGGTCATCGAAAGGTGGCTTTTATAAAACTTTATCACATCAAAAAAAATTGATATGTCATGTAAAGGAGGGACTTTATTGGAAGTAGTAAATTCAATATGGCTATTTTTTCAAGACCAAATATTAGGTATGAAATGGTTGAATGGCTTAATTGGTAATGGGCTATCATTGCTAGGGCTAGACATTAACAGTCGTTTAGGTGGAAGTATTCAATTCTTTTTATACGATGTAATCAAAATCACAATCTTGTTATGTTTACTGATTTTCTTTATATCGTATATTCAAAGTTATTTTCCACCCGAACGAAGTAAAAAAATTTTAGGGCGATTTCATGGTATCGGTGCAAATATCATATCCGCATTGTTAGGAACAGTTACACCATTTTGCTCGTGTTCTTCTATCCCGTTGTTTATAGGTTTTACAAGTGCAGGATTACCGTTAGGAGTAACTTTTTCCTTTTTGATTTCTTCGCCTATGGTTGACTTAGGAAGTCTTGTATTGCTAATGAGTATTTTCGGGGCTAAAGTTGCTTTTGCTTATGTGATTGTAGGCTTGATAATCGCTGTAATTGGCGGTACTTTAATTGAAAAAATGCACATGGAAAAATATGTGGAAGATTTCGTGAAAAATGCAAGTAATGTCGATATTAGTTCTCCTACTTTAACCAAAAAGGATAGAGTTCAATATGCAAAAGAACAAGTTGTAGGAACATTCAAGAAAGTATTTCCATACATTTTGATTGGTGTGGGTATCGGAGCATTTATCCATAACTGGATACCTGAAACATGGATTGAAAGTATCTTGGGCAGTAATAACCCGTTTGGTGTTATTTTAGCCACTCTTGTCGGAGTTCCTATGTATGCTGATATTTTTGGAACAATTCCAGTAGCAGAAGCATTACTTTCAAAGGGTGCACAATTAGGTACAATTTTATCATTTATGATGGCTGTAACAACATTGAGTTTGCCGTCTTTAATCATGCTGAAAAAGGCAGTAAAGCCTAAACTATTGACCCTTTTTATTGCCATTTGTACGTTTGGCATTATTATTGTAGGTTATCTCTTTAATATTTTTAGTACATTATTTATTTAAAAGGAGCGAATAAGAAATGAAATTATTTGGAAAGAAAAAAGAAACAAAATCATGTTGTTGTGGTGGAAATTGCACATCAGAAACAATGCAAAATGCAGAAAAAAAGAAAGAAGAGCAAGGCATTAAAATATTAGGTTCGGGCTGTGCAAAATGTATGGAATTGGAAAAAGCAACTAGAACAGCAATATCAGACCTTCAATTAGATTATGAGATTGAACACATTACAGATTTTGCAGAAATCGCTAGTTATGGAGTAATGTCTACACCTGCATTGGTGTTTAATGGCGAAGTAATATCCTATGGAAAAGTATTGACCGTAGACGAAGTAAAAGCATTATTGAGCAAATAATAAAACAAAGAAAGGTTGGTAATTCATTTATGAAAAAACCTAAAGTAGCCTTTGTCTGTGTTCATAATTCTTGTCGCAGTCAAATTGCGGAGGCATTGGGCAAGTATCTTTCTTCAAATGTTTTTGATAGTTATTCCGCAGGCACGGAAACAAAGCCACAAATCAATCAAGATGCAGTTCGTCTAATGAAAGAAATGTATCAGATAGATATGGAGAAAACACAATATTCTAAATTGTTATCTGAAATACCACAGGTAGATATTGTGATTACAATGGGGTGCAATGTGAATTGTCCTACAATACCATGCAAATATAGAGAGGATTGGGGGTTGAATGACCCTACAGGGAAAAATGATGATGAATTTTCAAAGACAATCCATTCAATCCATGCAAAAATACTTGAATTGACAGAAAAAATAAAAATAATGCGTTGATTTCAAGGAGAAACTAAATGAAAATTTGAATACCCACATTCCACAGGTAATTGTCAAAATAAGAAATGACAGTTTCAATTTTCTTGGTATTTATGTGAAAAAATAATTTCATTAATTGGATTCGCCTGTTCATTATGGGTAATTAATAATGAAAATATTAACGAAGAATATTGTCATAAATTGTTTTAAGCACACTATTAAACAGTCTAATATGGCAATTATCAACATCTGAATATAAGGAAATTTTGAAGGCTCGTGCAGACTATATGTTTTGTGCGGGCTTTTTTCTTGCTTTCTTTTTTACATTACCAAAAGGTATAGGCGGTATTCCCGTTTATATATTTCGGCGTATGCAGAAAGGGGGTGAGATTATGAACACATCTTCTTTCGAGCATATCGTAAGAATACAGTTTAATACTTTGATGATAACTGTTATTAAATGCACAGTAAAAAGCAGAAATAGACAGTTTGCAAGACGTTCCAAGCGTGAGGTTTTATTCTATGAACTATCAGATACGAAAAATCTTGAATGTGTAACTGAGGATAAATATTCTTGTGATTATATTTCTTTTGAAGTCTTGAATTTCACAATTCAAATATCAAACGAGAAACTTGCTGTTGCTTTATATAAGTTATCAAGCAAAGAGCGTGATGTAATTCTATTACGCTATTTTCAAAGCATGAGCGACCAAGAAATTGCAGAATTATATCATGTATCACGTTCTGCTATTTATCGCAGAAGAAGTAACGGATTGAAGAAATTAAAAACATTATTGAAAGAAAGGAATTGAAACAATGAAAAAAGAATATGGCTACCCTACATTAAAAGTAATATGTAAAGCGTCTGCTGGAAATGAAACTGCCATAAGAGAGATTTTGAAGTTTTATGACGCTTATATTTGTAAATTATGCTTGCGTCCGTTTTACCACTCTGAAAGTGGTAAAATTACTATGCAGGTTGATGAAGAATTAAAAGGTCAAATTCATACAGAAATGATGAAAGCAATCTTGAAATTTGAAATCAGAGTAAAGTAATCATATTACATGAATGAAAAACGGGAGATACACAGATATTTGTGCTATCTCCCATGTTGTTTTTTGTGTCATATCAAGGCTCATTCAATCGTGGTAAAATGAGTGTTTTTCTATACCTTAAAATACTTGAATGTATAGTATTTATGCGGATAATTGAAAATTAGATATAAAATTTCTTTAACATAATAACTTTATAAAAAGTGATATTAGAATTCTGATGCAAGCATCAGTTTTCTTTTCTAAAATTTTTAGCACTTAACTCTTTACAGTGCTAAAAATTGTGCTATAATACACTTAGCACAGATAGATAGAGAGTGCTAAAAGGAGGGTTGCTCTATGGTAAACTTTGAACAAATGTCAGAACGTCTGCAGAAGATTTTAATGGAATCGGTAAACCTGGCAAAATCATATCAACATGCCAGTGTCGATACGATTGATGTATTGGAAGCCATCTTTAAAGATGATGTGTTGGATGGCTTATATGATCGACTGCAGGTGGATAAAAATAAAGCATTACAAATTATTACGCAGGAAAACAGTCGGATTGCGAAATCCTCAACCGCTAATTTAAACTTCTCCAATGAAGTACAACAGTCGATGGAAAAGGCCAGTCAATGGGCTGCACAACATGATGAAACGTATTTAAGTGTTGCCAGTCTTTGGATTGCCCTGATGTTTAATCGTTCCTATGTTTCAAAACAATTAGTCAAATCATTTGGCTTAAAGGAAGAACAAGTTAAGGAAGCAGAATTGGAAAGAAGAAACGGCAAGAAATTTGATACACCGAATTCGGAAGAAAATGTAGAAGCTTTAAAGAAATATGGTCGAGATCTGGTACAGGATGTCAAGGATGGAAAGATTGATCCAATCATTGGACGTGATGATGAAATTCGTCGTGTGATGCAGATCTTATCACGTAAAACAAAGAACAATCCTGTTTTGATTGGTGAACCAGGTGTTGGTAAGACCGCTGTTGTAGAGGGTATTGCCTGGCGTATCATGAAAAAGGATGTGCCGGAATCGTTGAAAGAAAAACGATTGATCGAGTTGGATATGGGATCGTTGATTGCCGGTGCCAAATATCGTGGTGAATTTGAAGAGCGTTTAAAGGCAATTTTGGACGAGGTCAAAAAATCAAACGGACAGATCATCCTATTCATTGATGAGATTCATAATCTGGTTGGTGCCGGTAAAACGGAAGGCAGCATGGATGCCGCTAACTTGTTGAAGCCTATGTTGGCGCGTGGGGAGTTACATTGTATCGGTGCCACTACGTTTAATGAATATCGTAAATACATTGAAAAAGATGCGGCTTTGGAAAGACGTTTTCAAAGGGTCAATGTACAGGAACCAAGCGTTGAAGATACTATCAGTATCTTGCGTGGTTTAAAGGATCGCTTTGAATCGTATCATGGTGTTCGAATTCTGGATGAAAGCTTGATTGCGGCTGCGACGTTATCCGATCGATATATTACGGATCGTTTCCTGCCGGATAAAGCTATTGATTTAGTGGATGAAGCTTGTGCAACCTTAAAAGTGGAGATGGAAAGCATGCCGCAGGAATTGGATGAGCTGCAGCGGGAGATCTTACAGTTGCAGATTGAAAAGACATCATTAGCCAAAGAAGAAGATAAAAAGGCAATCGAACGTCGTCAGGAAATCGAAGAAAAGTTAGGTAAGCTGCAAAGTAAGCGAGATGAAATGTACACACGCTGGGAAGATGAAAAAGCGGTATTGGCCCATGCCAAAGAAGACAAACAAGCACTAGAGAAAGCTCGATTAGATTTAGAACAGGCACAAAATGACGCTCGTTATGAAGAAGCCGCTCGTTTGCAGTATTCAGTAATTCCGGAACTGGAAGCACGTATCAAAAAACAACAGACTCTGCAGAAAGAGGATGCTTTGATTCAGGAAACTGTGGATGAAGAAATGATTGCCAAAGTTGTTTCTAAATGGACAGGTGTAGAAGTAACTCGTTTGGTTGAAAGTGAACGAGAAAAGTTGTTGCACTTAAAAGATAACCTTGAAAAACGTGTCGTAGGTCAGGATCAGGCTTTGGAGCTTGTAACGGATGCAATCTTACGTAGTAAAGCGCAGATTCAGGATGAAAACAGACCGATCGGTTCCTTTATGTTCTTGGGACCAACAGGTGTTGGTAAAACGGAAGTTGCCAAAGCTTTGGCTCAACAGCTTTTTGATGATGAAAGACACATCGTTCGTATCGATATGTCTGAATACATGGAAAAGCACAGTGTGGCTCGTTTGATCGGTGCTCCTCCGGGATATGTTGGTTATGATGAGGGTGGCCAGCTGACCGAAGCAGTACGAAGAAATCCATACAGTATTGTCTTGTTTGATGAGATTGAAAAAGCGCATCCAGATGTCTTTAATGTCTTATTACAGATCCTGGATGATGGACGAATTACGGATTCCAAAGGTGTGACCGTAGATTTCAAAAATACGATCATTATCCTCACCAGCAACTTAGGTTCACAATATGCCTTTGAGGCAAATAATCATGATAAATATATGGAAGAAGTTAAACGTCACTTTAAACCGGAGTTTATCAACCGTATTGATGAGATCATTGTCTTCAATGCCTTAGATGACAGTGCTTTTATCAAGATTGCCCATAAATTTATGGATCAGCTAAAAGAGCGTTTGGAAAAGAGAGATATTCATCTTCATGTCAAAGATGCGGTTTATGCCCAGATTGCCAAGATGGGTGTCGATCCGGTTTATGGAGCAAGACCTATGAAACGATATATCCAACGTCAGATTGAAACCAACATTGCGAAAAAGATCATTGAAGTCGGTGTTTTTAAAGAATCGGATTTAACGGTTGACTATGTGGATGGTGCTTACACATTTGACATTCAGGAAAGACAAACAGTCTAAAAAGAACAGTCAGGAAATCCTGACTGTTTTTTTGTAAAGAGAGATTCTCTATAGTGATACCGTCTATACTGTTGCATAAAAATAATGTAGTATAAAGATAGAAGGAAAGATTTTTTAGGGTAAATCATATGAAAAAATTGAGTATTTGTGCATTGTTTTTGTTGGCGTGTTTAGGTTGTCAGAATAAGGAAGTCAGTATGGTACGTATGGATGCAAATACAGTTGATGCATCTATGTTTGATGATATTGGATTCTATATGATCAATTCATCCAAAGAACAAATGATTGTCATGAATCACATGCATGTTGATCCAAAAACTGTGAAGGCTGAGCAGAATGGAAATACGATCACGATTCATTTTCAAAAACAAGCTTCCGTACAGGAAGATGTATTGATTTTCAGCCTGGATACTTCCACCTTGGAGGATCCAACAATTCGCATCATGGATGAAAAGGGAAGAGAATACGCATTTGAAACGGTATTTGTCGGCATGTAGAAAGAAATTTGGAGTATAATAAGTACAGGAGCGTGACAATATGGATTTAAAAGAGAGAATCGAACAGGCAAAGAACATTGTGTTTTTTGGTGGCGCAGGTGTCAGTACGGAGAGTGGTATTCCTGATTTTCGAAGTGATAATGGCCTATATAAAAAGAAATATCGATACTCGGCAGAACGTATGGTATCGCATAGCTTCTTTATGCAGAATCCTAAGGAGTTTTATGAGTTTTACTTTAATCAGATGATTTATCCGGATGCCAAACCAAACAAGGCACATTTGGCACTGGCACATCTTGAAAAAATAGGAAAGTGCAAGGCTGTCATTACGCAAAATATTGATGGCTTGCATCAAATGGCTGGTTCAAAACGTGTTTTTGAGCTACATGGAAGTGTCCACAAAAATACATGTATGCACTGCCATGCACATTATGATCTGCATCAAACAATTGAAGCACGAGATGAAAATGGCATTCCACGCTGTCCAAAGTGTGGCGGTATCATTAAACCCGATGTTGTTTTATATGAAGAAGGTTTGGATCAAAATGTGTTATATGGTGCCATTCAGGCCATTGAGCAAGCAGATATGTTGATTGTGGGAGGAACAAGTCTTGTGGTCTATCCGGCCGCTGGTTTGCTGGATTATTTTCATGGGAAGGATCTTGTATTGATCAATAAGTCCAGTACCGATAGAGATGGTATGGCTGATCTTGTGATTCATGATGCCATAGGAGAAGTTCTCTCAAAGGCTGTTTTCTAAAGATTGAAAAGATTATGAATTTAGACACACGTTTACTTCAGGGACCGGTCACACGGTCCTTGATTCTGTTTGCCCTTCCCATGATCTTAGGCAATATGCTTCAGCAACTTTACAATGTGGCAGATACTATGATCGTCGGTAAATGCATTGGTGCGGATGCTTTGGCAGCTGTAGGCTCTGCTTTTACTCTGATGACATTTTTGAATTCCATCATTCTTGGTTTATGTATGGGAAGCGGCGTATTATTTTCGATGTTGTATGGTGCTAAAGACTTTGATCGTATGAAAATTGCCTTTTTTCTTTCCTTTGCGGGCATTGGTATTTTAAGCCTGCTTTTGGAAATAGGCTGTATTGTAGGAATGGATCCCATTTTACGATTTATGAATATTCCACCGGAAATTTATGCTTCTACGAAAGCATATTTGTTTTACATCTTTTTAGGTATTTTCTTTACATTTTTATATAACTATTTTGCCTCGGTACTTCGCGCCTTATCAGATTCGAAAACACCTTTGTATTTTTTAGGGGTTGCCGCTGTGACAAATATTGTATTAGATTTATATTTTATCTTAGGCTTGCACATGTCTGTGGATGGCGCTGCCATTGCGACACTTATATCACAGGCTTTTAGTGGATTGGGAATACTGATTTATGTCTTTATCAAACAAAGAAGCATTTTACCTTCTAGAAAACATATGCATTATGATGAAGACATCTGTCGGCGAATTACCAGTTATTCTTTATTGACATGTATTCAACAAAGTGTCATGAACTTTGGTATCCTGTTGATACAGGGGCTAGTCAACACCTTTGGCGTTGTAACGATGTCCGCTTTTGCGGCAGCCGTAAAGATCGATTCCTTTGCCTATATGCCGGTACAGGATTTTGGGAATGCGTTTTCAACCTATATTGCCCAAAACAAAGGAGCCGGTCTGATCGATCGAATGCAAAAAGGACTGCGCAGTGCGATTGGTATCGCGTTTTTATTCTGTGTTTTCATTTCAGTTCTGGTATTTGTCTTTGCGCCCCAATTGATGAGTTTATTTATTGATTCTCAACAAACCCAGATTATTAGCGAGGGTGTCACATATCTGCATGTAGAAGGGGCTTGTTACGTGGGAATCGGTTGTTTGTTTTTGTTGTATGGATACTACAGAGGTATCGGAAAAGCCGGCATATCTGTTGTTTTGACCGTAATCTCTTTAGGAACCCGTGTTGTTTTATCCTATATGCTTGCTTCAACGTTTGGAACACTGGCCATTTGGTGGTCGATCCCGATTGGATGGTTTTTGGCAGATGCGGTTGGTCTGGCTTATGGAAAGTGGAAAGAGAAAGCGTTTTAGTGGGTATAGTGCCCCACTTTCCTGGAAAAAAGCTTGGGATTTAACACTTTCTTAACGGAAATCCATTGAACTTAGAAACATAGCAGATTAGTCCGTTTTGACCTAAACTGTCTGTTTTCTTTTCAAGTAATATATAATTATTATGAAATAGAGTTAGAGGATTCACTATGAAGCTGAAGAGGATAAGAGATTTAAGAGAAGACAACGATCTGACGCAAGCCGAAATCGCTAAGTATCTTAACGTCACGCAAAGAACCTACTCTAGGTACGAAAATGATGACCGCGCGATTCCCCTGGAACAGCTTGTAAAACTGGCAGATTACTACAATACCAGTGTTGACTATCTTTTAAATCGAACGGACAAAAAAGAGCCATATTAAAAAAGTACAAGTTTTTGCTTGTGCCTTTTGGCTTTATACTTTTTCAAACCATCCTTGTTTCAAACAGATATTATAAATTCCATCATCGATATTGGCATCTGTGACAAAAGATGCCTTTTCTTTTAGTTCATCTACGGCATTTCCCATGGCAACGCTGGTCCATTGTGGATCAAACATCACTAAATCGTTGGTATCATCTCCAAATACAACGACATCTTTTAAATCTCCGTGGATTTGTTTCATCATATCTAGAATCCCTTGATGTTTGGCATCGTATTGAAAGATATAATATTCCGGAACAAAGCGTAAATGCCCGATCGTATCGAGTAATGTGACTTGTTTTTCCTGCTCAGGACTAACAGACATATAAATTTTATAAATGACTTTTAGGGCATCGTAGTCTAAATCTGGATCGATAAAATAACGGGTCGGCTCCTGTCGGGGACCTGCTTGTTGGCGAAATAAATCATTTTTGGCATAAACATCGATTGAATCGTTTAGCTGTAATAATAAGCCGATTCCTAATGCATCGGCTTCCTTGATCAAAGCTTTTGCCTTTTCTAGATCAAGAGGGATATTTCGCACGAGAACATCGTTGATGACAAGACCTCCACCGCCGCAGCATACCATGTTGTGCAGACCGACTTCTTTCATGAAGTTGATGCATTTATAATGTGCTCTTCCGGTTGCGATAGCAACAAAATGGCCGGCTTCTTGTAACAGATTCAACGCTTTTTGCGCACTGCTAACGATTTTATTTGTCTTTCGATCGGTGAGCGTTCCATCAATATCAAAGAAAAAATACTTTTTTGGCATAGAATTTCTCCTTTTTTCTATCATAGCATAAACCTCTGCTTTAGATGTACTTAACTTTGTTTCTAAAAAGGATGTGTATTGTTCAACTTAGTTACATTTTATCATCAAAAAAAGAAGCCGCAGCTTCTTTTAGATTTCATGAATGTAAATATTATTGACACGATCCGGTCCAACAGAAACCATCGACATACGAACACCGGTAAACTCTTCGATAAAGCGAATATAGGCTTTACAATTTTCCGGTAATTCATCGAAGCTTTCCATTTTGGAAATATCTTCTTTCCAGCCATCAAATTCTTTATAGATTGGTTTTGCCTTTGCGACCATGGACTGATCACTTGGTATATAATCATAGACCTTGCCATCGATTTCATAACCGGTGCATACATACAGCTTATCTAATCCGCTTAATACATCGATCTTTGTCAGGACGATATCTGTTAAACCATTCATCATTTTCGCATGTTTGACGACAAGAAGATCTAACCAGCCACATCGTCTTGGACGACCGGTCGTAGCACCATATTCAAAGCCTTTTTCACGAATCCATTGTCCTGTTTCATCATTCAGCTCCGTTACAAACGGTCCTTCTCCAACACGTGTAGAATACGCTTTGACAACACCAACGACGGTTTGGATGCGGTTTGGTGCTACACAAGCGCCCGTCGTAACACCGGCACTGGTTGGGGAAGAAGATGTTACATAGGGATATGTACCATAGTTAATATCCAACATGGCTGCCTGTGCCCCTTCAAACAATACGATTTTATCTTCGTCCAATGCTTCATTCACAATATGTGTCGTTTCTTTGATCATCGGTACGATTTGATCGTAAATGGCTTCAAAGTCTTTAACCATTTGATTGTAGTCCATGGCTTTGCCATTATAGACTTTAGTGAACAGTTTATTTTTAAAGTCCAGACATTCTTTCAAACGAACTTTAAAGCTTTCAAAATCAATGAATTCATGAAAACGAATACCACGTCTGGCGTATTTGTCAGCGTAACAAGGACCAATTCCTTTTTTCGTGGTTCCGATCTTATGACTGGCGCTTTGTTCTTCCAGTTCATCCTGATAACAGTGATATGGCATCAACATTTGAGCACGGTCACTGATAATGATATGATCACAAGTCAAACCGCCTTGTTTTAAGGTTTCCATCTCTTTTAATAATACAAAGGGATTACATACAACACCCGGTCCGATGACACAAAGTGCATTTGGATTTAAAACACCGCTTGGCAGCAGGTGAAGCACATGTTTTTCTCCTTGCACGATGACCGTATGACCGGCATTGTCGCCTCCTTGAAAACGAACGATCATGTCTGCTTTCTGGGCTAATACATCAACAATTTTTCCTTTTCCCTCATCGCCCCATTGAGTTCCAACGATTACCTGGCTTGGCATAGGTTAAAGCCTCCTTAAACAATACAGAAAAATTATATCAAAACTGATGATATAGTCAAATTCAGTTTCATTTGAAAGTGGGTTAAACATTATAATTTTTCGATTTTTATGCAAAAATAAATACTATTTTACATAAATAATGTATAATGTTTACAGTAAAAATGATTAGACAGGTGGTGATAAGGAATGAAAGAAAGATTATCAAAAAGAGAATTAGATATTATGGAGGTTTTGTGGGATGCCAATGAGCCATTATCCGCAAATGATATTTTGAATCTGATACCTGATATTACCATGAATACGATTCAACCAAACTTGAAGAAATTGATGAAGAAGGGATTTATCGAAGTCAGTGGAGTGGGTTATACAAAAAACTCAATTACCCGACAGTTTGTTCCTTTGGTTTCTCAGTCAAAATATATTTCTAAATACTTAAATCAAAGTGCGTTAAAGGACTTTGCGATGATGTTTGTAGAGTCCAGCTCGTCTAAAGAAGAACTACAGGAGCTTCGTGATTTGATCAACGAAAAACGTAAAGAATTAGATCAATAAAGAAGATGCGGCGCATCTTCTTTTAATATAGGCAATAAATATAATGATAGAAAATTCGTTTCCAGAACGGCAGCTTTGATAGAATTGCATCCTGACAACATTTTTCCAGACGTTTTAGGTCTTTACGCTCTACGATATAAGGTGAATAATAAATCAACTGCGCTTTTTGTTGAAGAAGACAAATTGTATCAAGGCTCAAAGCAGGCACAGTATGGAGGATCACATCTATATTTTTTTCGTCCAGAAGATCGATGTCCTTTAGACTTGGATAGATACTGAAAAGATGAAGAATATGATCCATATATTCCTTTGTCGAGAAGGCTTCTTTCTTACGTTTTTTATAGAAGTAATGGATCAACAAGAGTATCACTGTGATGCTGATACCACCCACAAATAAAAGGATAAAGGCACGATCAAAAATTCTGAATACTGAAGAAAAGCCATAGTTGAGATTTCGGTTATTTTGCAAGCTGGAAAAATCAGATGTATCTTGTGCTATGAGCTGTTGAAGTTCTTCTTCATCTAGACCGGGATATTCTACATGAATTTTTTGATGAGCATCGGGTGTCATATCAATGGGAATCCATCCGTAGCGTGCAAAATAAAGTTCGATCCATGCGTGAGAATGATTTTCCGGAACTTCTGCCATAAAGGAGCCTTGTTTATACGTAAAGTCCTGTGGATAGATTACATACCCAGTTACATAGCGACTGGAAATACCGTACATGCGATATAAAAGAGCCGCAGCCGATGCGTAATGGACACAATACCCTTTTCTGGTGGAAAACAAAAAGGATTCTACGGCATCCTCCTGTGAGGACATATAACCAGGTGTTCATGTATATTCTGTGTAGTTTTCTAAAAGCTTTACAATAAAAACTGTAATTTCATTCAAATCTGTTTTTGGATTATCTTCTACCAGCTTTGCCAGCCTTGGTAAAGCATCCATATCAACGCTTTGATAGAGACGTTGTGCCGCACTTTGATCGTATTGTATGAATTGCTCCAATTCTTCTTCCAGATCCAATGAATCTAAGTTTTGTACATGATCCAATTCCGGATAAAAGGAATAAGTCGTACTCTGGTTATGATTCCATTGTGTGAGTAGATCACAAGGTGTTAATGTCGTATCCCATTCAGTTTTTTGTTCCGGCAGGATCGTTATCGTTTGTGATTCCATATCCAGTTGATCGGTCAATGCATTTCGAATTCTTGCCTGATAGTTACGATACTGATAGGGAGATAAATAGGATGAATATAAGTCTCCAACTTTATCAATCTGGCGTGTCGCATCATCCTGACTCCACTGATTCTCTTCGTATAAAAAGCCGGTAAAGTTTTTTAAATAAATGTTGGATTCAGGTTTTGTTTCCATCTGTGCGGTAAACACGATTTCATCACTGGCATAGTTGTTGCCTAAAGATACCATACCGGAAGAAAGTATGCGATCATCTCCGCTTTGATCTTGGAAGGTTTCATGAAGAAAGTGCTCCAGACGGTTTGCCTGATCCGATAAAGGCTTTTGTATATAATTTGATGTGAATAGACCAACAGGAAGGATCAAAATACAAAGCACAAGCAAAGAGAGTATATTTTGTTTAGAAGGATACTTTCTAACTAAAAGAAGGAATGTAAAAATGAAGAAAGACAAAAGCATCAAGAAAGAGATATTTACACCCGTTACGGTTAAAAATCCCATCTGGATGCAGAATAAAAAACGGACTAGTCAAAAAGAGAAATCTGCAAACAATGGTACAATGTCATAGAGAATAAAAAGTAAGGAGGAAATAACACTCTATGGCAAATAAACAAAAACAGTTTGATATTCAGTTTAAAAAGGATGCCGTTAAATTTTGTGAAGATCATCCAGATATGATACATGCAGAATGTGCAGCCAAACTTGGTGTTGGAAACAGCACGCTTGCTCGGTGGAAGCGGGAATACAAAAACAACAATAATGAAGTACAGTTTCGCGGTTCCGGTAACTTCAGCAGTGATCTTGAAAAAGAAAATGCCCGACTGCGAAGAGAATTGAAAAACACACAAGATGCTCTTGAAATATTAAAAAAAGCCATCAGCATTCTGGGAGACTAACTCAAATACGATACCGGCTGGTTTTTGAAGCTTCACAGTCCAATCCAGAATTTGAAGTTACTGGAGTGCTGAAACAACTAAAGGTATCAAAATCGGACTACTATGCATGGCTGAAGCGAAAAAAGAGTCCACAACAGCTGCATAAGGAAATGGTCATGGAAAAGATACAGCAGATCCATAAAGAAAGACACGGGATATATGGGGCACCCAAAATAACAGAATGTCTTAAAAAGGAAGGTCATACCATATCACAGCGAACGGTCAGCCTATATATGAAGGAACTAGGGATTCGAGCATGCTGGGTAAGGCCGTATACGATTACAACATTGAATAGTGATTTTAACAGTAGGCTAACAAATGTATTAGACAGAAATTTTAATCCAGAGAGACCAAATGAGGTATGGTGTACAGATATAACATATATATGGACAATAGCGGATGGATTTGTATATTTGACAAGCATTATGGATCTATATTCAAGAAAGATCATAGCATGGACATTGAGCAAAACACTGGAAGTAGAAGAAATATTAAAATGCGTTGAGATTGCAAAACAACGCAGGGAAATAAAAGTCCCATTGATTATACATAGTGATCGTGGAATTCATTTTACTTGTAGAAAATATAGTGAATTGAAAAACGGTATGAAACGAAGCTATTCAGAAAAAGGGGTACCCTATGATAATGCATGTATTGAATCCTTTCATTCACTGATCAAAAAAGAATGGCTGAATCGCAAGGTGATATTGGACTACGATCATGTGTATGATCTATGTTTTGAATATATAGAAACATTTTATAATACAGCGAGAATACATAGTCATTGCGATTATATGTCGCCTAAACAATATGAAGATTTATGGAACAAGGTTAACTAGATGGACAAACTCTCTATTTAACTTGTCCATTTTCTTGACATAGTACCACGTGTCATTCTGTTCAAACAGTGGAAGAAACCAAAACGTATCTATATAAATCTACAGAAGCCAAATAAGGTATTACCTTATAATTTCTCAGATGAGCAGATTTATTCGGTGGCGAACACACGGCTTGGGTTATATCGACAGACAGGGATGAGAGTGGCCAATTTTCTTCTCAACCCAGAAGTGCTGGCAATTGGAAAAGAGGACCGACCGGGATTGGTCAATCCTCTGACATACTATCTAAGATAAGTTGTACATCAACATATAAATGTAGCGCCGTATACGAGACCCGTACGTACGGTGCAATGAGAGGGCGAAGATTAATTTCTTCCCTCTACTCTATTGATTTTGATAAAGCATCTCTAAATTTCAATCTTTTTGGTGAATTTATAGCCATTCGGATAAATTTTAATACCTTGTCATATTTATCTTTAGGATCATTCATGATAAACCAGAACCGCCAAGTCCTCTTAATGATTATTCATCTCCTGAAACTCTTTAAGAGCTTCCTTTCTACAAGTTCCTAAATTATATCGTGATTCCCTAATTTCATCGCCTATTTGCAAATGACAAGCTTTTTTAAATTTTCTTTTGACGTTAAATGTGGTCTAAATCATCCAATCAAGGCTATATCAGTTTTATTCCTTCAAAGTTTGTTGTTTTGGACAAATACCATTACAAAATGAAAAAGGAAATCGGTGTTTTCGTTCTTTTTATGGATGTCAAGTTTTCAAATATTTTTTTGACCGGTTTCATTGAAAATTATTTCATATCTTTTACAATAGTATCAGGAGGTTTTTATATGAAAGTGAACCAGGATCGTTTATGGGAACATCTTCAGACTCTGGCTGCTATTGGACGCAATCCAGATGGAAGTATTACAAGGCTGCCTTTTACCAAACAAGATCAAGAAGCACAAGATTTAATTCGGACGTATATGCAACAAGCTGGTTTATCTGTGGAAATCGATCCTGTCGGCAATGTGATCGGCAAGTGGATGGATCAGACAATGACAGGAAAGCCAGTTGTAACAGGCTCACATTATGATAGTGTGATCCAGGGAGGTATGTTTGATGGCTGCTTGGGAATTTTGGGAGCCATTGAAGCTATAACCGTTTTAAAAGAAAGTGGTTATAAACCCAATCGTCCTATTTACTGTATCGGTTTTAAGGATGAGGAAGGAAATCGCTTTGGATATGGAATGATCGGCAGCAAAGCTATCAATGGTCTTGTATCGGATGAAGATTTATTAAGTAAGGATGAAAAAGGAATCTCTTTACAACAGGCCATGGTTGATTTTCAGTTAGAACCTTCACTGTATAAGCAATGTCAAAAAACGGATTTTTTGGCTATGATCGAACTTCATATCGAACAGGGAAAGGTATTGGAACAAAACCACAAACAAATCGGTATTGTTACAGGAATCGCCGGTCTATCCCGGTATACTATTACTATTTACGGGGAAAGCGGACATGCCGGAGCCACACCGATGAAGGGCCGTATGGATCCCATGATACCGGCTTGTGAACTGGTCTTACGAATTCAGAAAAAGGCGTCCATGCTTAAGGATTGTGTGGCAACCGTAGGAAAGCTGGAAACAAGTCCCGGTGCATGTAATATTATTTGTGATCATGTGATGCTTTCATTGGATGTACGAAGCATAGATCCTGCAAATATTGATTGTATCGTAGACGATGTAAAGGCATTTTTAAACCAGATTCCCTTTCAAAGTACCTTGGAACATGAGCAATCTTTAAACTGTGCGCCCTGTTCACAGTCCATTCAGGAGCAGATCAAAGAAGTTTGCCAGTCTAATGATCTTAGTTTTATGTCATTGATGAGTGGTGCTGGTCACGATGCCATGAATTTCTATGAATACTGTCCCATTGGAATGATCTTTGTCGAAAGCCACAAAGGATATTCACATCGGAAGGAAGAGTACACATCTCCAATTTCTTGTGCACAAGGGACACTTGTCCTGGCACAGATGCTTCAAAGATTAGGGCAGTGATTCGAATACTTACAAGTGTTTGGAGGGAACGATGAAAGATACTTTGAAACGTTTTTTTAAGATTGATGAACGACATTCAAACTTAAAAACGGAAATGATTGCCGGAATTACTACTTTTATGACAATGGCATACATCCTTGTTGTACAGCCGGCATTAATGGTTGGCAATGCGCCGAGTCTAATTGATGTAAACGGAATCTTGATTACCAAGGAAGCCATTGTGGTTACTTGTGCTGTGGTCAGTGGTTTGATTACATTATTGATGGCTTGTTATGCCAATTTGCCTTTTGCTCTGGCTACAGGCATGGGAAGTAATGCTTTATTTGGTGGAATGCTTGTCAATGGGGAAATTTCTTTTGGCGGTATCATGTCAATGACATTGATTTCCGGATCGATCTTTTTACTGCTGACCCTGTTTGGAATACGTGATCTGATCGTAAAAACGATTCCAAGCAATTTAAAGATTGCGATTGGTACAGCCATTGGTTTTTATGTCGCATACCTGGGCTTTAAAAACAGTGGTATCGGTACTTTTGTCAACGGTATATCACGCGGTGACTTTACCCAGCCTTCGGTCTATCTGGCGCTTTTGGGCTTGATCATTATTGCCGTGCTGACGGCTAAAAAAGTGACAGGAGCCATTTTGATCGGTATTTTGGTTGTGACGGTCCTTGGAATTCCACTTGGCGTGACAACGGTTCCTGAATCTTTATTTAAGGTTCCTTCGTTTGAAGGCCTTTCAAATGTCGTTTTCCAGTTTGATTGGAAATCCGTTCTTACCTGGTCAGCCGTTCCTTTGATTTTTACGGCATTCTGTGGTGACTTTTTCTCCACTTTAGGTACGATCCTGGGTGTAGGTGCCAAAGCCGGTATGTTGGATGAAAAGGGAAACTTCCCGGACATTCAAAAACCATTTTTGGTTGATGCGATTGGTACTTGTGTGGGCGCCTGCACGGGAAATACAGTCATTACAACCTTTGTGGAATCCAGTGCCGGTGTCGAAGCTGGAGGGCGAACCGGCTTTGCCAGTGTAATTACGGCTTTTATCTTTTTTGCCATGGTTCTGTTCTCACCACTTGTACTGATGATTCCCAATGCGGCAACCGGACCCGCTTTGATCTTTGTCGGATTTTTAATGGTGCAAGGTATAAAAAATATTGATTTTTCTGATTTTACCGAAGCTTTTGGACCTTTTGCGATGATCATGTTTACCATCTTTACCGGATCGATTGCCGGTGGTATTTCCAGTGGAATTATCGCGCATGTTTTGATCAAAACATTGACAGGGCATTATAAAGAGGTACATCCTTTCTTATATATTTTATGTATTCCCCTTGTTTGTTATTTTATTTTCTAGTAAAGGCAAAAAAGAAGTAAGCATAGATACAAATTTAGAGTGCAGGAATTGGAGGAGCCATGAAAATACAACCTAAAAATAAGAGAAATTTATTAAAAGCGGCTTTGGGTGAAATTCCCAGTGATCTTTGTATTCAAAATGTAAAATTAGTGAATGTCATTACCGGAGAGATCTATCCGGCCAATGTCTTTGTGTACGAAGGGATGATTGCCCACGTGGAATATCAAGATTTGACAAAAGATCTGGATAAGGCTAAAGAAGTATTGGATGCAAAAGGAAAATACATGATTCCGGGGTTGATCGACGCGCATGAACATATTGAAAGTTCAATGATGACGCCAAGAAATTTTGCCCGATGCGTGATTCCACATGGAACAACGACTGTTATTACCGATCCGCATGAAATTGCCAATGTGGTTGGAAAAAGAGGGGTATACTATATGCATGAGGCAAGTGAGGGCTTGCCGATGCGCCAGTTGATCGATATCCCAAGCTGTGTCCCCTCGGTTCCCGGTCTGGAAAATGCCGGTGCCAGTTTTTTTGCGGAGGATATTGCCGAATTGGCAGAACTGGATCGTGCTGTCGGGCTTGCGGAAGTGATGGACTTTTTGGCTGTGATCCATGGTGAAGATCGCATGATGCACATTATCGATGCCATGGATAAAAAGGGATACTACCTGCAGGGACATGCACCATATTTAAGTGGAAGAATGTTATCGGCTTATTTGTGTGGTGGTCCTAAAACTTGTCATGAATCTCGTACCGGACAGGAAGGACTGGAAAAGTTAAGAGATGGAATGTTTGTCGATGCCAGAGAGTCTTCCATCACTAAAAATATTGAAGATATATGGAAGGGCATCAAAGACGTACGTTTTTTTGATCATCTCTGCCTGTGTACGGATGATAGAGAAGCCGATGATATCTTACATAAGGGGCATATGAACGATGTAGTCCGATGTGCCATTGCCTATGGGATGGATCCGGTTCTGGCCATAAAGAGCGCTACTTTTAACACCGCAAGAGAAATTAATATAGAAAATTTAGGCGCGATTGCTCCGGGATATGTCGCCGATATGCTTTTAGTGGATGATTTAACGGAATTAAAGCCCAGCCATGTATTCTTCGGTGGACAGCTGGTTGCCAAAGATGGAAAGCTGGAAGTTCCAGTAGAAGAAAAGACGTATCCTTTAGAAAAAGAAAATACAGTGGTTGTCAAACCTTTAACGATTCAGGACTTTACGATCCAGGCACCGATTGACAACGAAACTTGTAAAGTGAATGTGATGGTCTATAAAGATTTAAAGTTGTCCAGCACTTTATTGGAGACCATAGAGTTGCCGGTCAAAGACGGAGTGGTGCAGCTTCAGGATACCAGTCTAAAATATGTGGCAGTCATCAATCGCCATAAGGGGCATGATACCATTGGATTAGGCATTGTAAAAGGATTTGGTACAACGACAGGTGCTTTAGCTTCAACCGTCAGTCATGATTGTCATAATTTAACCGTCGTTTATGATACACCGGAAAATGCTTTGCTGGCAGCAAATGCTTTGATTCGATGTGGTGGTGGAATGAGCGCTGTCAAAGAAAATGAATTATTATACGTGCTTGAATTACCACTGGCCGGGTTAATGTCATTAAAGCCGGCGGAAGAATTGGCAAAAGACAATCAAAAAATGAAGGAAGCCAATCGTATTTTAGGACTCACGGAAATGGAAAATCCTTTATTGCGCATTGTCACCTTAGCTTTACCGGTCATTCCAAATGTCAAAATGTCCGATCTGGGATTAGTGGACGTCAACGCAAAACAATTGATTCCTTTATTTGCATAAAACGACATTTTAAAACATCTGAGAAGTTGAAAAAGGGAGATAGAGTGTAGACACTTTGATCTCCCTTTTTATTGAGTCGATTACAGGATGTTTTTGGTGCAGGATTGCCAATACGATGTTGGCTTCTGTAGCTTTGATGCTTAATGGATTTGGGCATCTTTGTATCCAGAGAAATATACAGCTCACAAAGTAATAGATGTGATCGTTCCTATAAAATGGAACGATTAATACTATTTTTAACGCTTATCGTACTTATAGTCCTTTACCAGAAGTCAATTTTACAATACAATATATATATGAGATATATGTGTTGTAAGCACATTCTTTAAGGGAGGGAACTATGAAGAACAGAAAAAGAATGGCACATTTTGTCATGAGCTTTCTTCTCTCGTTTGTTATGGTTGTAAACTACTCAGCACCTTATGTTGTCCTGGCACAGGATGAATTAGCTGATGTACCGCAACCAGATTCTGCCACGGATACAAGCGATGAGACAGAACCTGTACTGAGTGAGCCTGCTGTTGCCGCAGACGAAGAATCAGAGTCAAATGCTCTCGATTCATCGAATGCAGATTTGGAAGAAGATCCCACAGCTTTGATGCCGCCAGAGGCTACGGCTTCAACAGAAACCGCAAAACCTCTGGAAGAGGATGCACAACAACTGACACGTGTGTATGTCAGCGCAACTTCCGGGGATGATCAAAATGATGGTAGAACACCGGAAAGTGCTGTAAAGAGTTTAGAGCAGGGATTGAAACTTTTAACTAGTGGTGGCGAAGTGTATATCACAGGCGCCTTCGATTTAAGTCAGCCCGTATCGATTCCTGCCAATGTTCATGTGGTGGCATATGAAAATACGACAATGAGCACTACATCAAACATCAATGGTTTGACTTTGAGCAGCGGGTCTACTTTAAGTACCATCAATGGAGCCACTTTAACGATGACCGGTTTCAAGTATGCAATCGTGGTCAATGAAGGCGCAATCCTACAGGATGGAAACTATGTGATGAGCGATGTCACACGAGGCATTTATTTGCTGGGAAGCATTCAAGGATCCTCAAGAAATGCATTGAATATTCAGATTACGGCCGCCAGTGGACAGGAAGGGTTTCTTGCTGAAAATAATTCAAGGATCCAGTCAGCTACTTTAGTGGTTCATGCCGATCAGGCCTATTCCCATCCCAGCGTAAGAGGATATACACCATTGGCAAACACTTCACTGAATGCCAGTGATGCCAGTCTTTCGTTCTATAACTACAATTTAGGAATTTATGTGGGAAGAAGCATGAATTTAGATGGTTGTGATTTCTATATCAACAATCTATTCCAAGACCCGGAATCATCATGGGATATTGCGATGAAGATACAGGTTGCAGCTTCTGTCAACATCAATAATTCCAATATGACAGTTGAAGGCGGGCGCTTGAATATCACTTCAACGAATCTGGTCAACTTTAATAATTCAACGATAACCATTAAAAATGCCAATGCCGGCTATCGGGATTCCGGCGGTATTAATATCAACTGGGGAACGGCCGTTAACTTTAATAATACGGTATTACGCTCGAACGTTGCTTATGGACAATTTATGGTCATTGGTAAAGATGGTACTAATCCGGTAACCTTTAGAGGATCCAGCCGTATTGAAACCTCACAGGGACAATATGACCATGTCGGTAAAATGGGCGGTGGAGCAGAGTATGTTGTTTTGGGCGGTTCTTATAAATTGCCTAACATCATTGATTCCCGCGAGCTTCCAACCAATGGGAACGACAATGGAAATGAAACATTAACACTGTTTACATTGACCGATCCAAGTCGTACGGAATTACAGCCTATCAATAAAAATGGAGCGGCCTATACCTATCCGGTGGCCAATGCCAATGATGATGGTCAAAAGCGCGTCTTTGTACCGGCCTCCAGTGTCACTTTCCGTCTTAATAACAATTCGGCCACATTCTCTGATGGTACGACACAGGATAAAACGCTGAAAACAATTCGCGGTTATTCGATTCAAGACGTGGTCGGCAATGATATTCCGCAATCTCCCAAAGGAGATGCTGAATTTTTAGGCTGGTACTATTTGGATGATGATGGAAAAGAACAACCGTTTACCAATACGACCATCGCCAAGCATGATTTAGTTGTGTTTGCGAAATGGAAAGGCAATATCGTTCGTTATCATGGAAGTGATGGAGCGGTTGCAGACTTTATTTATGATAATACGAAAACGTCTGCCACAGTCCAAAGCTATGAGGATGTTACAAGTACTTATGCCTCCTTTGCCAATGACTCACAGAACTTTTCCTACTGGTCATTAGATGCGCAGGGAAATGACAAGATTGAAGCCGGCGATACGCTAACGTTTGGAGACAAAGACATCATTGATATTTATGGTCAGTTCAATGAGAAAAAAGTGAGCGTTTCTTTTTTGGCCAATGGAGGATATTTTGCCGATGACAGTTACTTTAAGACAAGTGGGAAGTTTGATATTACAACGGATGCCAATGGCAGTGAGATTGCTACACTTAAAGAAAAAGTAAAATATGATACGTCATTGGAAGAAGCAGTTGGAGCCGGCGTGGACCAGCTTGTGCCAACCAGGGATCGCATCAAACGGCCAGGCTATGTTTTAGAATCGGAAAGATACTGGTATGGACTGAATGGTCTAAAAAATCTCGATACGACCGGTACCGTGTTCTTCGGATACAGATTAACCGATCCTGATAATCCAGTTTTGAAAACGGATGCCCAATATATCGTTGAATGGAAGGTGGATTCAAATGCTGTATTGAAATTGTCCGATGCGTCTATGGATGCCGATCTTCAACAGTCTGCAGGCGATTGGCAAACCTCTAACAAGGCACCTGTCGTAGCTCATGGATCCAAAGTCAATATCAACGGCTATTTAGATTTTACCAAGGTACAAAAGGCAATCGATGAACTGGCAGCCAAATATGAAGATACAGCCTCCACTCGAAGCGCAGCAGTTTTAGAGAATGTAGAACTGAAAAATGTGGATTTCACAGTACAATGGAAATTAACACTTCCTGAAGGAGCTTCAGCAGATACTAAGAATATCACCATTGATGATTCTATTTTTGAAGTAGAAAGCATCAACCAGGATGGACAGATACTGACCGTTGTCTTAAAACCTAAAACTAATTTTACCAACCTGCAGCAGCTTGCGGATGCCGTACATACACATAAGGACTCTCTGGATGTGACATTTGCTTCCATTCAATTAGGTCAGAAAAAGGATACGGCAGCCAAGAATTATACTTTTGTCGGTACTCCTTCCATCTCCTTAAATGCCGATGTATTCAATGGAGACCAAGTGAATGTAGTACAATACAATTGGAATCCGACACAAAAGGCCGATGCAGCCGATCCTGAAAATGGAAGTGCCATCAGCTATACATACAAAACACCAACTCGTACTGTGCTTTTAGGGGATTTACGAATTGGTGAAGATACTCAACATGAGGCCATTACAGAAATTGATCCACAAGATACCCATGCCATCTATGGTGATTTAAATGTGGAACCAATTCAGCATGCCGTGGAAAGCATGAACACCAGTCATGGCGGAAGTGTCGGGAATCCTGTGGATGATGTTGCTTTAGAAAATATGGACTCTTCCTTTACAGCCGAATTATCTTTCCCGGATCAAATGCGTCTAGCCTCTAATTTAGAATCTTCGATTTCTTTGGAAGGAGCCAATGGTGTATTTGAAATCAAAAATGTAGAAAAGTTGGCAGACCGTAATGCAATCACTGTATCGATTGCTTTAAAAGATGCAAGGAATTATGACAACTTTGCCGATCTATATAAGCAAGTGATGTCGGTAGCACCAAAGTTAACTGTTAAAGTGGATGGTGTTGAAGTAGATGCAGGTTCCGTCAGCAAAGGCGATTTATTACACATGGAAGGAACTTTAGAAGGTACTTTCTATGCCAAAGCAACAAGAAATTCTAAAACAGAAGAATATGCTTATCAGTGGGTCGCAATACAAGATCCACTGGGTACGGATGCGAACCAAGATTCTTCGGATACTCAGACAATCGGATTGACACTTAAAGTCAAACAAGCAACTCCGGAAAAGATCGAACAGGAATTCACATTAAACGGAGATTTACTGCTCGATGACAATACGGAACATGAAGCCGTTGCCAAAATGGAAACGGACAAAGACTATACAGTAACCGGACGATTACAAGTCACACCGATCAAGGACAGACTGGAAGCATTAAATACGATGTATGGTGGAGAACCGGGTAAACCGGTGGAAGAAATCACCTTAAAAGATACGACATGCATCTTTAATGCCACGATCATCTATCCGGAAACCGTGATTCTGCCGGGTAATCTAAAAGCCAGTACGACATTGACCGGAGCAGACAGCCTGTTCCAGATTGAGAAGATCACAAAGGATGAAGCTATGCATACGGTAACAGTGACCATGTCACTGAAAGAGTCATATAACGACTTTACAAAACTGTATAACGATGTCAAAGCAATAGAGGATACACTGGATCTGAATATTGCGGATGTACAGGTTGCAAGGGACAAGGTGTCCAATGGTGACAGGATCCATTTTGTAGGCGAGGTAAACGGAAGTTTCCATGGTATAGCCACCAAGAATAAAACGACAAAAGAGTTCAGCTTTGGATTTACAGCGGTTCAGGATCCGGAGGGTAGAGACTTTACCCAGAGTCAGGAAGATACGGCAACGATTGCCTTAACGGCCGAAGTTGCCGGAATACCGGAAAAGATCGAACAGGAATTCACATTAAACGGAGATTTACTGCTCGATGACAATACGGAACATGAAGCCGTTGCCAAAATGGAAACGGACAAAGACTATACGGTAACCGGACGATTGCAAGTCACACCGATCAAGGACAGACTGGAAGCATTAAATACGATGTATGGCGGAGAACCGGGTAAACCGGTGGAAGACATCACCTTAAAAGATATGACATGCATCTTTAATGCCACGATTAGCTATCCTAAAACCGTGATCCTGCCGGGTGATCTAAAAGCCAGTACGACATTGACCGGAGCAGACAGCCTGTTCCAGATTGAGAAGATCACAAAGGATGAAGCTATGCATACGGTAACAGTGACCATGTCACTGAAAGAGTCATATAACGACTTTACAAAACTGTATAACGATGTCAAAGCGATAGAGGATACACTGGATCTGAATATTGCGGGTGTACAGATTGCAAGGGACAAGGTGTCCAATGGCGACAGGATCCATTTTGTAGGCGAGGTAAACGGAAGTTTCCATGGTATAGCCACCAAGAATGAAACGACAAAAGAGTTCAGCTTTGGATTTACAGCGGTTCAGGATCCGGAGGGTAGAGACTTTACCCAGGGTCAGGAAGATACCGCAACGATTGCCTTAACGGCCGAAGTAGAAGAAAAAGAAACACCAACGAATCCGGATGAACCAGAACCTCATAATGAAGAGCCTGGAAAGCCGGATGTAAACAAACCTTCCAAGGATGGAACTAAGTCTACAAATAAGCCGTCTTCTAACACAAAATCGACAAATACAGGCTTACAGATCTTTACCGCATCGTGGGTAGTGCTCAATGTTGCGGCATTGACAGCCATCATTAACTTGAAAAGAAGGCAAAAGAGAAACCATACAAAATAATTAGACCTTTATATAAGGAAAATAGTAATAGCTAGATGAAAAGCCTTTGGATCATGCTTATTTTCCAAAGGCTTTTCTCTTTAAAGAGATTAAAATGGAAAAAGATGCTCTTATATACAAAAACCATGATTTCAGTTTATAAGAGTTGATATAAATAAGAGAGGGTATATATGCGAAGTTTTACGAAACGAATATTTACTTTAGTTCTTGCGACGTGCATGGTTTGTGGCAGTACTACGTTCTCGGGATTACAACCTGTCTTTGCACAGGAAGAAACTCCTGTGACAACGGAAAGTGATCCGGAACCATCCACAACCGATGAAACATCGATTCCCGAAGAAACAGAGAATAGCTCCAGTGATAAAGAAGCGATTCCGGAAGAAGAAATGCCGGCTGCACCTTTCGCATCCAGTGATGAACCGGCAACGGTTCCGGAAACCGCTGCACCTTTACGAGTAGCCGGTGCACCGGATATCAATAATACCATCACCATGGACATGCGTGATTTATTGGAAGATAATACATTAAGTCCCTATGATGGAACCATATTGGGTCAGGGAACCGATTATGGTGTGGATACGATTATTCCAGGTGCGACAACCATTCAGGTATCCAACAGTGGTGGACCATCCTTGATAGAGCCATGGTTACTGATTTCCATTCCTAAAGCGCATTTACCCAATAAACCATCGTTTGGTGGAAGCAGTGATGCGTATGAAACTTTGGATTTAGAAGATGAAGAGAATTATTATGAACTTTATAAATTCCATAATATCAATGGAGGATTTGTCGGAACCTACTCCTTTAGTTTCTCCTTTGATCGTGAAAAGACTTTTGATGGGGATACCATCATTGCCACTTCTAAACTACTTGATGCATCAACTCTAGAAAATCCAGAAGATGTAAAGGATTTGGAAACCGTTAAGACCTTAAAAGCCGATGGTGAGGGAAGAAGTGTACAGCGTTATTATCGTGCCATTAAGAAAAGTGCCTATATCGATAAGCAAATAGTAAAAACTTATACACCGGTAAATAAAGATGGTATATATTACCAAAATATTCCTGTGCTGGAAAACCAGAATACTTTACCGAATTCATGGCACAGTGAACCTTGGTTTATGGTGGCCCCGGTTATCGATGGTACCAAAGAGGGATTAAATGGACGTTTTGCGGAAAAAGTAAAGACTATGGATATCACAGTGCATTTACCGGCAGGCTTTCATTTGACCAAACGAGAATATGCAGATACTAAAAATTGGAAGGAACTCGATCCTTCCACGATTACTCGTCATATTGAAAATCGATATCCGGATCAAGATTTAAAAGAAGTTTATCCAAACCGTGAGGGCAATTATGGCTTTAAGTTTTTATTAGGTATTGATATAGATAATCTGGAAGATGAAGAAGTCCCTTTGGATACAATCTTGCCCATGACATTTGATACAGTCATTACGTATCAAGGCCAAGAAAAGCCGGTTCACTTAAGTACGACTCTCAATTTTATATTGAATAAAATCACTTTTAAACCAGGTGGTAATTATGCGATATGGGAAGATAATATCCATTCTAGCAACCAATTATTCACATATAATTTAAGTGATGTCGGTACAATCAGTAATCGTAACACTTTTAATGAAGGTGCCTACGTGCTTGATCAAAATCAACTCGTGGATCGTGCCGGAGTTGATCATGGTCAAGAGGGTATGATGAATCAATTTCATATATCGGAGACCAATAATGGTGGTAGCCCTGATGATATAACCGGAGGCATGGTTGCTGCTGTTAAAGAATTGACACATCAGCTCTTTTATGGAAATAACGATAACGGCGATAAACAACAAAATAATGAACCTTTATATTATAATTACTTTGGACTGGATTCTATCGTTCTGTTAAACGAATCGAAATATACAAAAGAACAAAATGAAGAACGTACACAAAAGGCAAAAGAAGCCTTAAGTCAAAATACACTCATTGGTGTGGATTTTAATGGTAATGAACATGTGATTGCCAAAGATGTACCTTTTGGTACCTTACAGGCGATTCATGATACAAAACAAATGTATCAAAAAGTCATTATGCGTTTTGATAAACCGTTTAAATTAGAGAATATGCGCGTTCATGGTTGGGCCTCCGGGCTTCCAACACAGGAAGAAATCAATCGTATTTCCCATGGAGGGCAATCTTATCTTTATTATCCAAGAATCAGTTCTACATGGCAACTGGTAAAGGCAGATCAGGATCCAGTGGAACAAGATTATCAGGAAAGTTATGCGGATGCCCGATTTAATCCGTATACCTCATTGTCAAGAATTGATCCTCTGATGGATATGACGGCTCCTTTGGATAGTTCGTTAACGTACAAAGAAGGAGAAAGTGACAGCTTCGAATATAATCCTTATATTACGTTTTCATCTACGGCAGTTGGTCAATGGGGGCGTTATGGAGATCAACCTTTAGAAAATGTAAAAGTGATTACTTTGTTACCGGATGGAATTACGTATGAAAAGCATGTATCTGTATGGCCTTATACCACAATTGTAGGTGGCAAGGTTGAGGCCCCGGAGATTATAGAGAACTATCATGGATCCGGAAGAACCGCTGTGATTTATACGTATCCTAAAATTATTCCAAACGACCCGCGTATTAATACCTCATCTCTTAAAATGAACTTAAAAGTCTCACCCAATACACCTATGGGGGCCAGTACGATTGAGACTTATGTGGTGTATCCAAACAATGATAAGATTGGTCCAAATATCTATAAAGAAGCCAATTCTCGTAATGTACAGGCATATACCGATGCTTTGGATTTAGATGGGGATGGCGATCGTAATGAGACCTTTGCCATGGTTTCCAGTAAGTTTATCTTTAGACCGCCACTGGAACTAATCGCATCGGATTATGTGGGGTTGGATGAGCAGGCGACTTCATTTACAACGACAGCCGATTTAGGACAAGATACCTACTATCGAATCAATATGACCAATAATGCGGTAGTTCCTGTCTCTTCTGCCTATTTACTGGATGTACTGCCAAGTACAGGGGATCATTCCATTACGACGGATACGGAAGGAAATTATACCGATCGTGGCTCACAGTTTGATATTCGTTTAACCGATTCCATTGAATCGATGGCACAGAATGCAGAAGTACTCAAACGTTTTGATGTATTTTATTCTACCGTAGAACCGGATACACTGGAATCAGTACGAGATGGTGCCTGGGTTACGGCCGATAAGATTACAGACTTTGGTACGGTTCGCTCCATCAAGGTACAGCTCAAAGAAGGAAATCAGATGCAGCCGGGAGAACAGGTGAATCTGCTTTTGCCGATTCGGGTACCAGTTGAAAAAACATTGATTGATAAAAAAGCAATCAATTCGATTGCCTTATCCACAGACGGCAAACGATATAATGAATCGAATCAAACAGCACTGCATGTGACAAAATACAATGTCAAGGGAACTTTCTTTATTGACAAGAATCAAAATGGAACGATGGATGAGCAGGAACCAAAGGTTTCCGGTGCCAACGTTGTTTTGATGAAAGAGGAAAACGGACAGTGGGTTGCGGCCAAAGATTTAGATGGAAAAGTCATTGAAGCGAAAACGACCAGTGATGGAACGTATGATTTTGACGTATATCAGCGTGGAAACTATCGTATAGACTTTACCAAAAAGACAGTCTATACCTTCCCACAAAAGGGAAACGCCAATGATATTCATGCAGACAATATTGAATCCGAAAATCAAAATGTGGGAAGTACCTATGCCTTTATTCTGGAGCCTTCCAGAAACAGTGCAATTCGCAACGGTGCCATTTATTCAGATGGTCGTACGATAACGATAGAAAAGGTGGATGCCAAGGATGTGAATAAAAAACTGGCCGGTGCGACCTTCACATTACAGAATACAGTGGATTCAGATGTTTCCTATACCGTTACAACCGGTGAAAAAGGTACAGCTGTTATTGACAATGTACCATTTGGAACGTATACATTGACCGAAACCAGAGCACCTGATAAATATACAAAAGCGGCTTCCAGTACGATTGAAGTCACGGATTCCGAGACTTTCAACAGTGTCTTCACTGTAAAGGATTCCCTAATCCAGGGCTCCATCACTTTAAAGAAAATCGATGCCTCGACAAAAGAGGCTCTATCAGGCGTTTCCTTCTCCCTGTATAAAAAAGGGGAAGAGCAGCCAATACAGACCCAAACAACCGGTGCAGATGGTGTGGTGACCTTCGAGAAGGTGGAATATGGAGACTACGTTGTTAAAGAAACGGGGGCTCTGGAGGGCTATGCAGCCAATAACTGGAGCAAAGAGGCTTCCATCCTTGAAGAGAACCAGGTCATCGATCTGGGAACGGTGGAAAATAAGAAGATTGAAGGCACGGTCACAGTCAAGAAGACCGATGAGAAAGATCAACCACTTCAGGGTGTGGAATTCAGTCTTCTGCAGGAAGATCGAGTTGTCGCCACAGCCGTAAGTGATGCTTCAGGTGTGGCAACCTTTAAGGGTGTAAAATACGGAACCTATACGCTGAAAGAAACCAAAGGTCTGGCTGCCTACAATGTAGTAACAGATGTACAGACGGTCACAATCGATACCGACGGTCAGATGGTAGAAGCTAAAACGATGGTCAATCCGATCAAAAAGGGATCGATTACTTTGACTAAGGTAGATACCGATACGAAGAAACCTCTGGAGGGTGTTACATTTACTCTGTATAAAGAAGACGGCAAAACAGAAGTGGCGTCAAAATCTACAGATGATAAAGGTCAATTGACATTTGAAGGTGTTGAATATGGTCGATATGTCTTGAAAGAAACTTCGACACTACCTAGTCATAACTTGTTAAAAGATGGTATGGATATCGTCATGGATGAACAAGGAAAAGAAATTAAACTGGGGCAGATTACCAATACCATTAAACGTGGAAGTGTTAAACTGATAAAGGTGGATAGTGAATCCAAGAAGCCATTATCTAATGTTCAGTTTGGCCTATTTAAAGATGGAGCCGATCCAATCTATACCGCCACAAGTAATGAAAAAGGTGAAGTTGTCTTTAGTGGTGTGAAATATGGTACTTATACTTTAAAAGAAATCAGTACACATGATGCTTATGTATTAAGCGATAAAACTAAAGAAGTAACTATATCTAGTCAAGATCAAGTTTTCGATGCCGGAACATGGACTAATACGATGAAAAAAGGCACGGTCACAGTCAAGAAGACCGATGAGAAAGATCAACCACTTCAGGGTGTGGAATTCAGTCTTCTGCAGGAAGATCAAGTTGTCGCCACAGCCGTAAGTGATGATTCAGGTGTGGCAACCTTTAAGAATGTAAAATACGGAACCTATACGCTGAAAGAGACCAAAGGTCTGGCTGCCTACAATGTAGTAACAGATGTACAGACGGTCACAATCGATACCGACGGTCAGACGGTAGAAGCTAAAACGATGGTCAATCCTATCAAAAAGGGATCGGTGACCTTGACGAAAGTGGATGCGGATACAAGGCAGCCACTGGAAGGTGTTACCTTTGGATTGTTTACGAATGCATCAGATGAACCGGTTCTTCAGGAAACAACAGACGAAAAGGGTACATTGACATTTAAAGATGTAGAATATGGAGACTATGTCTTAAAAGAGATTACAACCCTGGACTCACATAATCTGTGGACAGGATCCATGGAAATCCACATGGATGAAGAAGGAAAGCGTATTGATCTGGGAACGATTCAAAATGAGATCAAGAAAGGATACGCAACGCTGAAGAAGGTGGATGCCGATACCCATCAGCCATTATCGGATGTTGTCTTTGGTTTATTCCTTAAAGAAGGAGAAACACCTTATCAAACGGCTAAAACCGATGAAGAGGGTATAGTCACATTTGACAAGATTCCTTACGGAAGCTACACCGTAAAAGAAATGGAAGCACCGGAAGGCTATCAGTTTAATGAGGCGACATGGGATGTCGATATTGAGCAGCAGGATCAAGTCATTGATCTTGGCACCATTGTCAATACAAAGATCAAGGCAGACGTCGTCTTTAAAAAAGTGGATGTGAAGACGAAGAAGGGATTGGAAGGTGTTGTCTTCGGATTATATCAAAACGATGAATGTGTCTATACATCCACAAGTGACAAAGACGGTCAGGTTGTATTTAAAGATGTGGTTTACGGCGATTATACATTAAAGGAAATGCAGACGATTGCAGGCTATACAAAATCCAGCCTGACAAGAGAAGTTCGAATCCGAACAACATCAGAACTGGCCCTGCCTGATTTCGGCAATGAACCGATCCCGTCTAAGAAAGACAAGGGAAGAAAGACATCGGTTTCCATGCCGTTGTTTGGAAGTGCGGCTGCCTTACTGGCATCGGGCACAGGACTTTTCGCTGGATGGCGCAGAAAGAAAACAAAGAAATAGACAACATCAAGAGTTGTAGCTAGATTCAATAAATTTAACAAGCTATTGTTAAATGAGTCTGTAACTCAGAATAATGAAACCTCTATAGGAAATGAGGTGAACCCAATTATTTGGACACTCTTTGAATAAGTAATTCATCCTTATTTGTTGTCCTATTAGTTCAATACATAAAAAAGAGATGGATATGTGATCACATGTTATACATCTCTTTTCTTTTATCTGTGGCAAGATCAATATTCGTGAAAGGTATATCCCTAATGAGATGATACGATTTTGCCATCTTGAATATTAATAGGATTTTAAAACATTTTATGCGGATTTTGTTACAACTCATCCCTATCGATTTTTGGATTTGAAAACGGATGGGCATAGAATCTTTGCACTGTGTCCGAACATTGATTCTAAAAAGATTTCGGTGATTCAGCAGGAGTGTTGGCATCAAATTATGCAACATTCTGAAAAAAACATAGAAGAGGAATTGAGCCGATTGATCAAAAAGAAACAGAGGCGATACCGGGTGATGAAAGCTGAAAGGAAGTGATTGCAAGGAAGATTTGAAAAAGTAGCTACAAAAACCGGCGTATGATTTTTTGCGGAATGATCCTCGTTAGAACCATCAAATCATTTTGTTGCCCCTGAGGGCAGCCATGTCTATGGAACACAAGGCCGACACAGCGATTTATAGTTTTTTTAAATTTATTGCTCTCCTTCGTAACACGAATCCCAATATGTTTAAGATCTAAGGATGCCGTCCCTGTGATACATTGGCTTTTCATCCGGTGGGACAGGAACTCATAAATCATGTGGATACGTTTCTTTCCAAGCGGGTAGATGCTCTTTTGCAGGCTATGTTTCCATGCAGTTGATACGGTTATTCAACAAATTGTCTCATCTAAGATCTCAGGAAGAGAAAGAAAATCGAATTCTGCAATCAATGAATCGAGATATGCAACTTATACAGTTAGTTGGGAATGGATGGTAACCAATTCCATTTTTATATCGATATAGCCAATATAAATGTCAATATAATAATGCACAAAAATATATATTATCAAATAATTCATTATCTTCATATAATTCTGATTACTGAATACAAGTAACCAGCTAAGAAAAATGATTGAAAATACAATTTAAAATAAAAAGTTTGTGAAAAAAGTCGCCAGGAAAGAATCGATAAAAATAAAAGGTGTCTAACATACTTTATATAAAGCATATCTGACACCTTTATGTTCTAACTGGCAGGGGTAGCAGGAGTTGAACCCACATCAGCGGTTTTGGAGACCGTTATTCTACCATTGAACTATACCCCTAAGTGCCTGTATATAGTATCATAATTCTGGGGAAGTTTCAAATTTTTTTTAAAGAATAGAGAGACAAGGTTTTCCTTGCCTCTCTATGTTATGCAATATAATCTAAGAATGCTTTAACTTGTCGTTTTAATTGATTCAGTGGATAACTTTCAATCTCCAATTGACCTGTTTGGAAAGCAGTCATTGGAATTTGAATACCTGTATTTGGCATACTCATTGTGTCCATCATCATTTGATTCAACAACAACATCATAAAATCTCTGACACTGGCACCACCGCTTCCTCCACCGGCTGCGGCAAAGGTGACTTTTTTATCCTTCAGAACGCTGGGAGCACCTCTGGATAGCCAGTCTAACAGATTCTTTAAAGGGCCGGGAATCTGGTGATTGTATTCTGGTGTAAAGATCCATAGTGCATCGCTTTCACGAACTTTATCTTTGACTTCTTGCACTTCAACAGGAAGATTGGCTTCCAAATCCTGATTAAAGAAAGGAACTTTAGACCAGTCTAAATATTCGACTTGAGCATCATCTCCGATTAGTTCCTCTGTTTTTTTTGCCAGCTGTTCATTAAAACCATTTTTGCGTAAGGAACCAACAATAAAGAGTATTTTTTTCAATGGATTCACCCTCTTTCTTTATCCTCATTATAACAACACCCACTTTAAAATAAAACGAATTTGCTTTTAAAGTCAAAGAAGGTTCGATACAATAAAGATAAGTTAAATATTTAGGAGGATTGCATATGAATTACAGTATCTTTGGCGATTCAGATTGCCCAATCGTGCAGGCATCACTCAAAAGGGGTGAAACAATTAAGGTAGAACGTGGTTCCATGGTCTATATTTCTAATGTAGAATTGGAAGGTAAAATGAACAGTGGAAAGAAAGGTATTGGCGGTGTTTTAGGCGCTATTGGCCGCAGTATGACAAGTGGAGAAAGCATGTTTATTACGATGGCAACGGGTACAGCGGACGATGGCTTTATTGGCATTGCTCCTCCCATTCCTGGTAAGATCCATTGTTTAAGTGTAGAGGGAAATAAACAATATCGTTTAAATACCGGTGTATTTTTGGCCTGTGATCAAAGTGTTGAATATCTGATGAAAAAACAAGATTTAGGTAAAGCTGTCTTTGCGGGCACCGGTGGATTATTTGTGATGGAAACACAGGGTGAAGGCGATATTTTAGTGTCGGCTTTTGGGGATTTATTAGCCTTAAATATTACTGATGACCATCCGATTACGATCGATAACGAGCATGTTGTGGCATGGGATGCTAATCTGCAATATGATATTCATGTAGCCTCGGGAACCTTCGGATTTAAAACGGGTGAAGGTCTGGTCAATGAATTTCATGGCAATGGTACAGTATTGATCCAAACCCGTAACCTACATAATTTTGCGGATTCAATTCGTCCATTCTTACCATCTTCTACAAGCAATTAGAGTTGTGATTGAATGATAGAGTAAAAATACCGGGATAAACGCTCGGTATTTTTTTATGTAAATAGGACTAATCATAAAATACTATTTGACACATTATACTATGCAATATATAGTATTATGTGTAAGGAGGTATAAGATGGATGCACAATTAAAAAAAGGTTTTTTGGAATTTTGTGTTTTGGCTTCCTTAAAAAATAAAGATTCCTATGGATATCAAATCGTTAAGGATGTATCGCGTTATATTGAAATATCGGAATCCACTTTATATCCGATCTTAAAACGCCTGGAAGTCAGTGGATGTGTAATTACTTATACAGAACAACATAAAAATCGGTTACGGAAATACTACAGAATCACAGATAAGGGAATAGAGTCGATTCGATGTTTCCTGGGAGAATGGAAAGAGATTCAATCCATTTATGAATATATCAAAGGAGAGATGGAACATGAATAAGCATGAATTTTTAGATCATTTAGAGCGATTATTAAAAAGTCTGCCACGTCAGGAAAGACAGAAGATGTTGGCTTATTATGCAGAGATGATCGATGATCGTATGGAAGAAGGCATGAGTGAACAAGAAGCAGTGCAAGACTTAGGGGATGCAGGAATGTTAGCCGAACAGATTTTATCTGCACAGCCATCTAAGGAAAAGAAACTTTCTAATCCAATGAAAGTGTTGATCATTGTTTTGATCGTCCTGGGCAGTCCTTTATGGGCATGTTTGTTGTTGGCGTTGCTTGCTTTGATCTGTACTGGCATATTACTGATTTTGACAGGATATATCATGATTTGGCTTATCCCTGTATTGTCAGCGGCTATTATGGTTGCCAGTCTGATTCTTTGTATCATCAGCTTGATCGGATCTCCATTTTTGATGGTTTCCAGTTTTATGACAGGTCTATTACAGCTAGGTGTTGGTTTGATTGCGGCCGGACTTTCTATCTTATTAGGTTTGTTTACGATTTATGCTTCTCGCTACTTTATCAAGGCAACCATGTCTTTTAGCCACTGGTTAAAAGAACATTTGTTTTATCGCTTGAAGGAGGTTCATGTATGGCAAAGTTAAAAGTATTGGTTTTAGGTGCTTGCAGTTGTATTGTTTTAGGCTTATTATTTTGTGCATTTGTGTCTTCCTCGCATCAAGATACAGATTTTGAAAGCAATCAATGGTATCAAAGTGTACATACGGATGAAAACGGAGATCTCTTTGTTCGTATTCAGCTTGGCGATATTATAATCACACAGCTAGGTTAAACACACAACTTTATCTTGCATCCATCATCATTTTTGATTACAATGCAAGGGTAGAGTTCGGATGACGAATGCTAGAGAGAGTCGAAAGACCACCGAAGAATTTATTATTTCAGGTCAAAGGATAGTATTCTGACGAGCCTCTGGAGAGTTCCTTAAATGGACGCCGAAGGAGCAAGCCCGAAAGGGTGAAACTCTCAGGCAAAAGGACAGGGGATTAGGATTATTTTTACTATTTTCTAATTCCTCTTTTGGTATAAAGGAGGATTTTTTTATGGCAACTCTTTCAAACGTATTAACACAGATCAATGAATGGATATGGGGATTACCCTTGATTTTCCTATTGTTGGGAACCGGGTTGTATTTTACATGTCGGTTAGGCTTATTACAGTTTTTCAGATTACCGCTTGCGTTTGGTCTGATGTTTAAAAAAGATGATCAAAAGGAAGGGGACGTATCCAGCTTTCAAGCTTTATGTACGGCCTTATCTTCAACGATTGGAACGGGAAATATCGTAGGTGTGGCTACCGCCATTATTGCCGGTGGGCCGGGCGCTTTATTTTGGATGTGGATCTCCGCATTTTTAGGAATGGCAACTAAATATTCAGAAGGTTTATTGGCCATTGTATATCGCCAGCGCGATGAAAAAGGGCAGATGTCCGGAGGTCCGATGTATTATCTGGAAAAAGGATTGAAACATAAAACACTGGGTAAGATACTGGCACGTTGTTTTGCGGTTTTTGGTGTAGGGGTTGCCCTATTAGGAATAGGAACATTTACACAAGTTCGTTCCATATCTGATGCCGCCAGTTTAACACTACATATTCCACCCTTTGTCACAGGGATCTTTTTGGTGATTACAGTTGGTTTTATTACCATCGGGGGAATTAAAAGAATCGCTTCCGTATCAGAAGTCATTGTTCCATTCATGAGCGTAGCTTATATTGTAAGCGTTATTTTGATCATGATCACGCATTATCAGGATATTCTTCCAACACTAGGTTTAGTGGTGCAGTCTGCTTTTACACCTTCTGCAGCGTTTGGAGGAAGTGTGGGAATTACCATGCAGATGGCTATGCGCAGTGGCATCAGTCGGGGGATCTTCAGTAATGAATCTGGTCTTGGAAGTGCGCCGATTGCGGCCGCTGCTGCCAAAACAGATTCTTGTGTAGAACAGGGATTAGTATCGATGACAGGTACCTTTATCGATACAATCTGCGTTTGCACGATGACCGGATTTTCAATCATTATTACGCAATCTTATCTTTTAGGTGTAGAAGGATCCGCCATGACAACATTGGCATTTCAGAATGGCTTTCCTATTGGTGAAATTGGAATCTATGTTGTAAATATCGGTTTATTGTTCTTTGCGTTTACTACCATTATCGGCTGGAATTATTATGGCGAAAAATGTATTCAATACTTGTTGGGTGAAAAAGCAATCTTACCTTACAAAATTTTGTTCATCGTTTTAATTGGAATTGGTCCTTTTATGTCTTTGGACTTTGTATTTACATTAGCGGATATTGTGAATGGATGTATGGCATTTCCTAACTTGATCGGTTTAATCGCATTGCGAAAGGTCGTAGTCAATGAAACCAGAGCTTATTTTAAAACGGCTTTATCGAAAGAGAAAACAGAAGATGACATTAAAGTGAACCATAGTTTGGTAAGTAATTCACAAGTCAGCATAGAATGATATGAAGAATTATTTGACAAGTTTCTAAAACCTTAGTATTATAAGTAGGCATTGGAGACTTGTCCGAGCGGCTTAAGGTGCAGTCTTGGAAAGGCTGTGTGGTTAACGCCACCAAGGGTTCGAATCCCTTAGTCTCCGCCATGAGTCAATGAGTCCTTTATCAAAAGGACTTTTTTATTTGAATTGATTATAAAAAAAGATACGGAAGTCGAATTTTCCGTATCCATGAACTTCATCGGATCTCTATATTAACGATGCAGAATAGGTGAGATCCTTTTATATAAAATGCCTACGACCAAACTCACAACTACACCTTTTAAAAGGTTGAACGGCAATGTCATTAACACTACAAAGGTGAAAGTATTTTTTACTAAAGGCAGAATAGAGCTTCCCATGCTTACGATCACATCCATTGGCATACCATAGAAATAAGAATAAGCTGGTAGTGCGATAAAATAATTGGCAAAACATCCAATTATACCCATGGAAATGACACCGATGAGCATTGCTATAAATGCTCCTTTCATCGTCTTATGTTTTTTATAATAAATGGCACTTGGTAAAACCAAAGATAAACCAATTAAAAGATTGGAAATCTCCCCGACAAATGCTGTATCGGTTCCCTGAAACACAAGATTTAAAATAATTTTTAAGGTTTCTACCGTAGCTCCGGCAAGAGGCCCTAAAGCAAAGCCGCTGATCATTACGGCCACTTCATCAAAGCCTAACTTATAAAAAGGTGGAAAGAAAGGCAATGGAATTTCGAACAACATCAAGACGAAGGCAATGGCGGCCAAAATAGATACCTTGGCAATCCACTGTACACGAGATGTTTTCGAATTGACAAATGATTGTGCTGACATATATATTCCTCCTTATCATCAGCACCTCTTTCCTCAAAAGAAAAAGAGGTTTGTCACAAAAACCTCTCAGGATATACGATAAAAAAGGATTTCAAAAAATCTTCTTCCATCCAGACTTTAACTGTCGCTACCGGAATTGCACCGGTTCGTGCCCGAAGGCTCGCGGAGTGTACCGCCGATTGGGAATTTCACCCGACCCTGAAGTTTTTTGTACATCCCTATCGTATTCTTTCTCTGTTTCTTTGTCAACTGCTTTGTGAATTATTTACCAAATTAATGAATTTCAAGAAAAATAAAGAATCAGTGTGTTATCTTTTCTTTGGTATTGGGCATTCATCTACCATGAATTGAAACAAGCCGATCAAAAATTCTTTATTATCGACTTCATCTACTAACAGCATCTTTTTAGCGCCTTTGTATGGGGATTCGTATCGTGCATTTGGCATATATTTTATGGCAGATGGTACAGGCTTAACCAGTAAGCGATCATCATAAATACCACCAATGATTTTGCCTTGATAGTAAAGAATGTATTCATTCATCATAGCTCGATAGGTGATTTCATCAAGTTTCGATAATTGTTGTAGGATATATTCCAAATAGTTTTTGGATGATGGCATATTATTCTCCTGTTCTTGTTTGTCAAACCTTTTATAATTGTAAACTAAAGGTGATCTATTCGCACTATAACATGGAAGGCGTTAGAATTATATGAAAATATGTGAAAATGCAAATTTTGAATGATTTTTTTGACAAAAATGTTAGAATAGCAGGGTATATATAGGATGGAGGATGTTTACCGAACTATGAGAGATCCTTATGAAGTATTAGGCGTATCCAGAAGTGCCTCTCCGGATGAGATCAAATCAGCGTATCGTAAATTGGCAAAAAAATACCATCCGGATCTGCATCCGGGCGATGAAGAATGTGCAAAGAAGATGCAGGAAGTCAATGCGGCTTATGATCAGATCACCAATCCGGAAAAATATAGAAATACGGCCTATCAACAACAATCCAATCCGTATGGAAACATGTATCAGGATCCTTTTTCCTATTTCTATAACCAGCAGTCGCAGCAGAATTCGGACTTTAATTCGAATTTCTTCTTTTATGGGCCATTTGGCTTTGGGGGTACACAGTTTCAGAGAACACAAAGAAGCAATGGCTCCTTCCTTAGAAATTTTATTTTATTGATACTGATCATGAATCTTTTGACGTATTGTTCCCGAATGTATTTTGCATCGAACTACTATGGTTCGCGTTATGATAATAGCGAAAGAATTCAGGAGGAACAAAGAGGATGGAATACAGATGAAGGCGTGAGAGTTTAATTTCCCACGCCTTTTTTAATTTGTTGATGAAGATAATCCTTGTTGCAATCTTTCTTTTTCGGAATGAAATTTTGAAGGAAGGTAAAGCGCTCTTTATTTCGTGCATAAAAATAACTGAATAAAGAGAAGGTTGTTGCACCGACAAAATTCACAAATAAATCTTCCATCGTATCAATCAGACCGATATCAATATAGCCCTGATCGGAAATAACTTCGCCGTTCACGGTGACTTCATGAATATCATTTTCCTCAAACGGAGGAAGAATTTCATCTACACCGGCTGAATGAATAGAAGTGATCAAAGTATCTTTTTGGGTATCCATCGCAAAAAGTTGATCCATTGAAAATTCAAAGAACTCCCACAGCACCCCGATCGTCATGGAGAAGGTAAAAGAGACGATCGCAAGAAAGAGAGGAGAAACAAAAAATTGAATTTTTTCACTTTTGTTTAATAAGCTGACCATAGAGAAACCGACGGCAGCACAAACAAAGCCGTTAATGGTATGAAGTATGGTATCCCAATAAGGAATCGAGAAATAATAATTATCGATCTCACCCAATATCTCTGCAGCATAGATAAAGACAAGGATCAAAATTTCCAGAAATATAGGAAGCTCTACTTTAAAGGTAAGCTGTACAAAGCTGGGCACCAGAAGTAATAAAAGAGTTAAAAGGCATACAAAGATATTTTCGTAATTCTGCATCATGATCTGGCGAACTAAGACCAGAATGACTAAGGTACGCAAAATCAAATAAACCACAAGGGAAGAGCGATGTTCTCTAACTTCCAGTTCCAGAGCCTTTTTTAGACTGATCATATAATGTTTCAAACGATTCATTTTCTTATCCTTTGTTTCTGTCAAACTCGTACATCAAGATGCCACCGGCAATCGCAACATTCAAACTTTCAAAGGCATGCATCTCGATTTTCACAATCACGTCACAGGCATCAATCAATTCACGATGCACTCCATTGCCTTCGTTTCCTAAAACGATCCCATACGAAGTCTTCTTTTCCACTTTCGATAAGGGTAGCGATCTTTCGTGCAGGCTGGTTCCATAGATTGTCAGTCCCTCTGCCTGTTTTATATGGATCAAAGATTTTAGATCGGTATAGCACACCGGAATGTGAAAAATTGCGCCCTGCGATGCCTGAATCGTTTTGGGGTTATAAATATCGGCACACATCATAGAACAATAAACCTGATCGATACCAAACGCACAGGCTGTGCGCAATAATGTCCCTATATTTCCCGGGTCCTGAACAGAATCTAAAAGAAGAATCTGCTTTTCTTCTTTTTCATCCCATTCTTTTTTACGACATAAACCAATGATCTTTGCCTGTGAGCTTTGAACGGAAAGCTTGTTTAATACGGCATCGGAACAAAGCGTACTGGGAATTGATTCCTTCCATGAAGTATCTTTATTGATGAAAACTTCCTGCAGGCATCCGGCACTAAAAGCCTCCTTGACTAAATGTTCTCCTTCGACTAAAAAACAGCTGGTTTTATCGCGCTCTTTTTTTGTATGCAGGCGCGTTAATTCTTTGATTCGTTTATTTTGAACAGATTCTATAAAATTCATGCACTTATTTTATCATGATTACCAGAAAATACCAGCTGATATAAAGTGATGTTGACAAGTAGAGAAAACGAGGTTTGTGCAGCTGATGTGATATGACCGGGCACAAACAGTAAAAAGGTGCAGAATACAAAGACCAGCACAAGAATCTTTTCATAAGAAATTAGAAGCATTTGTTTATAAAAATAATAGAGCCATTCTACGATGAATCCACCGACACAGCCAATCGCAAGCCAGATATGCAGATCATTTAACCATCCTGCATTTTGTAACTGATAAGGAATCAGACAGGATACAGGCATACCGATACAAAGAAACCGATGAAGGATGGATACATAGGAAAATTTTCTTTTTTGCCAATACAAGATAGACAGTTTATAAAATCCCCAGGCACTGCTGATCGCCCATAAAAAAAGATAGAGTGGATGATGCATCGCATTTCCAATATGACTTTGATTGTCATAAAAGACATCGATCCAAAACCAGGGAAGGATGTTCAAAATAGGATTTAGAACCCAAATATGGATAAAAAACAGGTATTTTTTAAATTTCATAAAAAAATTTTAACTTTTTTTAATAGTTTTATCAAAATTTATCGTATCTAATAGTGAGGTTTTCAAAAAAGGAGGTTTTATGAACCAATGGATTCAAGTTTTATCTCAGGACTCCTCCATTTTAAAGGTTGCCTTAAAAGACCCTTCTAAAATGGATTTGACAGTCTTTGAAAAAATGGCTGGTGATGATTATTGTCTTCGCTGTGTTTTGGATGATCGACAAAAAGGTGTGATTGCGTATTCGGTAGAAAATTTGATCAACTTAAAAGATTTTCTGGAACGAGTGACTTTTGAGAAAAAAGAGGGATATTTCTTTTTAAAGAAGTTATTCGAATGTGCGATCAGTGTCAATCGCAACAAACCTGTCTTATTCGATCCTTCTTTTGTGTTTGTTTCCCCTTATGGAGATACCTTCTATTTTCTTGTCGTTCCTTTAGTTCTGGATGAATGGATGTTTCAAAAAACGCAGGTCGTATCATGGGTCCAGTATTTGATAGAGCACTTTAAAACAACAACGGCTTATGAAATCTTAGGATTTATGATTCGATTTTGTCAAAGTGAAGAATTTTCCTTACCAAATTTGATTTCCGGTCTGGAGAATGTGAAACGAAATTATTATCCGTTAAAGCGTTGGACATTCTTCAAAGAAAGAGAAAGCTTTCGCTTAAAGGAGCCGGTCTCTACTTTGTATTATGCAAAGATGCGCTTTGTACCAGATACACAGACTTTACCTCTTGAAAACAAGACACAGTTGATTGGTCAAGTCAATATGACAAAAGCGTATTTAGAAGAAAAAGAGACGGGAAGAAAATACGATCTTCAAACAGAAAGTGTACTGATTGGACGTTTAGTATCCTGCGACATACGATTACCCGATGAATCAATTTCCTTAAAACATGCCCTGATACTTTGCGAAAATGAACGTTACTACATCAAAGATCTAAAAAGCTTAAACAAGACCTTTCTCAATGATAAACAAGTGGTTCGCAAGATGCGTCTGCATGACGGAATGAAGCTTACATTGGGAAGCGTAGATTTTATTTTTAGACAAGATGAAGATGGAAAGATATAAGATCATAAGGACTTTATCCTCCTCTTTCTGTACGACCTGTGCTTTGGTAGAAGACCAATGGACAGGCAAACGCTATTTCACCAAAACGTTGTTTCTTTCAAACGCAACGAAAATTCATATTCATCAGTTTCGAACGGAAATCCATGTTTTATCTTTGATGGATGATCCCTATATACCGCATCTGATCGATGTGATAGAAGAGGCAGATCAAATCATGATCATTGAAACGTGGATCCCGGGAAAAACATGGATGAAGATGACGGAAGAGAAAAGACAGTTTCGATTGAAAAAACGATGGATCTTAGAACTCATGCACCTTTTAGAAAACCTCCATGCTCATGGGTTTCTTTATATGGATCTCAAGCTCGAAAACGTGATGGTGTATCAAGATCATGTATTTCTCATTGATTTTAATGCCTGCTTACCAATCGGTTCTGTGCAAGTGTATATGTCTTCGCCATCGAATCAGACACCCGAGTCGCTTACACAAAAAAGAAAGGAGGTTTCTACGGATATCTATGCACTTGGAGTCATGCTCAAACCTTTTTACAAGCTTCCCTTGTATCGGTTGTGGTGTCTTAAATGCACTAGAAAGGATGCGAAAAAGCGATTTCGGACGATGCGATTGGCAAGATTTTACTTTTTACTGGCGGGTCATATTCGAAAAGGTGTGTGTTTATTACTTTTTATTCTGTCTGTTTTCTTTTATAACATACTCTTTTTTCAAAGTGTTCCACCAGATTTGATCCACGATTATCAGCTTCAACAACATCAAATACAAGGAGGAATTCAGGAAAAGACACAGAGGCTTTTATCCGAATGGATCGTGCAGAATCGATTGCGTAAAGAGGTATTATCGAACGAAGAGAACGCTAGCTTTTTTCTGGAACAGTCTATCTTTTCCAGAAGTCAGTCGATCGTATCGTATTTGTTAGAGAACATACCAGAGTCCATACAAAAGAAAATGCCATTACAAATACAATTGGCGCATTGGATCACGCAACAAGAGCCTGGTTATGATGCTTCTTTATTGATTAGAAGTTTACAGGCGATCCAGGAAGAAAAGGATATCTTCAACAAGGGATTACACATGTTGGTCGTGGAGCAGCTTTTATTGGAAAAGGAAATCATTTTAGACAAAGAAGGACGTGTGCTTTTAGAAAACATTCATAGAAGCTGGACAATCAACGAAATACAGGAAAACAAAGAACTATTTAAAGAAGTCGCATGCATTCATGCCGAGTATTTGTTGTTTTTGCGATCCAGAGAAATTCAGACGAGTAGTCTTCCGCAGACTTTTATAGAAAGCTTTCAGGAGGAAGAAACATTTATGAAGCTATTTGAACTTTTCAATTAGAAGGGATGTGAGTATGAAGCGATGGTTTTTATGGATTAATATCGTATGGTTGTTTTTGCCGATGACGGTATATGCGTGGGAGCATCCACCGGATGCGATACAAGTTTATTATCAGAAGAAACCGGTTTTAGAACATGTAGAGTATGATGAAGCTGATTCATTTGAAATCATAAGCGATGATTCAAAAATACAAGTTCTTATAGATGAGCATGATGTGCCAATCGTGTGGGAAGAACATAAGGGAAGTGTTCCTTTCTCAAAACAAGCGCATCATGTCCAGATTGTAAGGGAGAAAACGATCGTAAAGGAGTTTTGGATTCAGGAACCAAAGCCTATTTATGCCCATGCACAATTCGTTTCGACAACAGAAGGGCAATGGAGCTTACAGGTTACTTTTAATGCACCAATTGTCGATGAAATTTATATGCTGGTACAAAAAGAGGAGCAGGTAATTGATGAAATCACCTGTCAGAATCAAAAGGAGATCTCGTATAAGCTGCAGAATGGAGTATTCAAGGTGTACTTATATGATCGTCAAAATCCAAATCATGCTTTAAAGATCAATGATCAGGATACGTTTACTTTTCATTTCTCAGAGACAGAGCCGGAAATTCAAGCGGAAGTCAAAGAGATTCCCGATTCAAGAGATAAGGAGCTTTTGATTCACTGGCCGGAGTTTGTCAAAGAAAAAAGTGTGATCGTAGATCACATGGTTGTAGAAGCAGATGATCGATTGATTTTAAAGGCAACAGAAGGACAGCAAAAGACAGTATCGGTTGTGTTAAAGGCGACAGATCTCTTTGGTCGAACAGCGCTTAAACCAGTCGATGTATTACTGGATGCCAAGCCGCCTGTTTTGACATTATTTCATGGCCAGCAGCCTATGATGGCCAATCAGTTGTATATCCTTCATGAGAAAAAAGAATTTACCTTTTTTTGGGATGAGCCGATTGAACAACAATTAGATATTTATGTGAATGATCAAAAAATCCCATTGGGGCAATTGAATACGATCTGGCAGTCTTTAAAAAACCAGGATCGTTTAAAGTTGGTTTGTCAGGGAAAAGATCTGCAGGGAAATATTTCTTCGTATTTGTATGAACTTCAATATCAAACCCAAATCGAAAGCTTGCTTTTACAAGCTTCTACTGTGCCAAAAAAGCCGGAAAAAGTTGTCCAGGTACAGACAAAGGATCCTTATTTTGGATCGTATCTGGATTCACGAAGTATTTGGAGAACTTGGAAAAAGAACGAGGATCAAAAAATTATTCTGGAGAAAAAAGAAATTCGTTTGCAGGATCGAACAAAACCCATGATGCGCTTTATGGCAGAAAATGGAGGATCACTGACTCATTTACAAAAAGGAGATGTTCTTCGTTTAACATTATTGAATACAGAATCGTATTCAGACGATCATTTTACCGATATTCAGATCAATGGCAAAAAAATGGATGCAGATCAGATACACAAAGATGCCTTGCACAATGAATACGTTTTGATCACTTTAAAGGACAAAGAAACAAAAATTGTAGCCAGTGCAGAAGATAAAAGTGGCAATACCGCAGAGATCCAACAAACTTTTACGCTTGAAAAGACAAAGTTTTATGGGTATTGGCTGCTTGTGATTCCTGGACTTTTAGGCATCTTTGGCTTGTTTTGGAAAGTGAAGCATGGAAAAACTAAAGGTTCTTAAGGAAGAACAGCTTTTCATTTATACATTGCAGGAGGGCTTAAAAGTTGAAGGAGTTGTTTTTCCAAAGAGAAAAGGACAATGGTATTTGGTTGCGAATCAACAACGAATGTTGTTGAAAGAAGAAGGTATCGTATGGAACCAGATTACCTTTGCCCTATATCGTTTACCAAGTTGCTGGTCAGTAAAAAAGTTACAGAAGCACAATGTCATAGGACGAGATCCAACTTGTTCGATCGTTATAGAAGATGAGACAATTTCATCCTTTCACTTTCAAATAACCAACGATTACCTGGAAGATTTACAGAGTACAAACGGCACGTATTGTAACGGTAAAAGAATCCGGAAACAAAAACTAAACGCTTTAGATCATTTATGGTTTGGAACCAAAGAAGCCTATTACTTACCGGGTTATTTGGTTTTAGGGGTTTTACAGGAACAGAAAAATGTCGTGTTTGACAAGATTCCTGAACTTCCCAAGGTTCAAGCCATTTCACAAACCGTCAAAACAGTACAACAAGTATCTTTTTTGTTACAGTCACCGCAGCCGTTAATGCCCATTCCCAAAGGGCACTGGTTTCAATCGATGGGCTCCTCTTTGTTGATATTGATTTCCGGTTTGGTCAGTGCCGGCGTTGTATGGATCAGTTCACCGCAACAAAGCTTTTCGGTGGTATCGCTAATGATCAATGCGGTATCTATGGGATTGGCCTTTGGTGCCTTTGGCTTGTGGAATCGAAAGATGACAGTTCGTGAAAAGAAAAAGGAAAATCAAGCTTTGATTGATCAATATTCGCTGTATTGTAAACGCAGTCAAAACGAGATGGAAAGGATGCAAAAGGAATATCAGAACGCTGTTTTACAATGGGTAGAGCAGTATCAGTTGCAGCTTTTAAACTTTCAAAGAGAGGCAAAAAGGGATTATCGCTTGTGGATTGGTTATCAGAAATGTGAATGGATCCAACTTCAGTTTAGAAAACCAAATTATCTGCAGGAGCAGGACCGTTTGTTTCAACAACAAGAAACCTTAATACACTCTATCAAAACCTATGAAGATACGCCGGTGTTTTTAGAACAGGGACAACAGATTCATCTTCCCAAAGTAGCTTTTTCATGGATCGAGTCTTTATTTCTGGAATGGTTACTGGTTGCTTATCAAGCTCATCGAAAATGGGTGTGGGTCGATGCATCTATGTCTAAAGAGCATCCTTTTTTCAATCATGAAGCTTGTATTAAGGATACAAAAAAACTTTTGATTCAAACGAAGGAAGAATGGCTTAGCTTCATACAGGATTTAGATCATAGCTATGAATATACCTTTATGATCAATGAAGCGTTTGCTTTGGAATCTCTTCCTTCAGAAGAAACCTGCATTTGTTTTGATGCGGCTGGCCCTATGCTGCAAATGGCGGATTTTTGCCAGCCTGGTGACCTATTTAGAAAACTCATGTTTCTTCATCAGGAAAAACGATGGGATCAAGATCAGGAATGTAAAGCTCTTTTTGGTCAGGATATCTGGCATTTCTCTTTAGATTCGTGTCGTCAAAATCGTGTGAACTTAAAAGTATGTCTGGGTTTTGAAGAAAAAGGGACATTCCTGTACTTAGATTTGCAGGAATCTAAACAAGGGCCACATGGATTTCTGGCTGGTAAAACCGGCAGTGGAAAAAGTGAAATGTTACGAAATATTCTTTTACAGCTGGTCATACAGAATTCCCCTAAATTATTTCAATATATTCTGATTGATTTTAAAGGTGGAGCCTTTGGACAGTATTTTATGCACTTTCCTCATTGTCAGGGTATGTTGACTAATCTTGAAAAGGATCAAATGGAACGCTTTGATCAAAGTCTTCAGGCTTTTTTGGAAAAAAGACAAAAGATCCTTCAGCAATTTAGCCAGGAACATCCAGACCAAACAGCACATATCGATGCTTATAACGCTTATCACATCAAAGATCCTTTGGCGCATGTATTTTTGATTGTCGATGAATTGGCACAGCTCAAACAAAGCTTTCCGGATTTCTTGATGAAAATCAAAGAAATCGCCCGTATCGGAAGGTCTTTGGGTGTGCATTGTATTCTTTCTACACAAAAGCCATTAGGTGTAATGGATGATCAAATTTGGGCTAATGTGGACTTTAAGATCTGTATGAGTGTCGCAACCACTGCCGATTCTTATGAAGTTTTGCACTCCGATCATGCTTATGCCTTAAAACGACCGGGAGATTTCATTCTTCAAGATCAACAGGCTCATCAACGTATGGGTAAAGCATGGTATCTGCAAAAAGAAATCTATTTACATCCCAATGGATATTGTGAAGTTGATGAGAATGGAAAGATCGTGCAAAGCTATCACCAGGAAAAGACAACTTTGTTTCATTTTTTATCGCAACAAATAAACAAAGATGAAAGTGCAAAGGAATGGATCATACATCCGTTTGATCAAAGTGTTTTCAAATCGCAACAATTGGCATTGATCGATGAGCCGTCTATACAACAAGTCAGGGATTGGACGCCTCAACCGGGACAATGTTCGTGTATCTATTGTACTTCCTATCAAAAAAGAAAAGAACTGATTCAAAGCATTGTCGGCTGGACGACCTTGCCGGTCTATGGTTTGGAAATCGAAGAAGATGGCTTGGATGCCTGCTTGTCTGAAAAAGAATTTGGAAGAATAAAATCGATACGAAAACCATGTGTGTGGTTAGTAGATTACACAAACCTGAAACAGAAAGATTTGGATGTACTTAAAAGTGATAACGTCATTTTATTTCTATTTATAAGAACATGGGATAGACGATTAAAAGAATGGTTTTTGATTCAGTCGAACCGCATTTGTTACGACTTTAGTGATATCGAAGACTTGCGAGAATTCTTTGGATGTTTTATTCGAGCAGATCTGAGCATGCGCTCACATAAAGGATATATCTTTAGAAAGCAGAGCTTATATCCAATCTTATTTCAAAAAAGGGAAGGAGTACTAAAACCGAAACGAAAGGAAAAGGCTTATATACTTCATCATCAAAATCATGTCTTGCGTTTGGGGTGGAATTCAAAATCTCATCAGGAAGTTTTCTGGAAGCAAAAGCATCCTTTATTGATTTGTTATGTACAACGATCAATGGCCCAAACGATTGCCGATATGCTGGAAAGATGGCAAACACAAAAAGCTTTGCATGTCAGAGAAGACTTTTTAGAGGAAGCAGATATTTATGTTTTACATGCCATTTACAATGCGGATCAGTTTCAAACACCGGAATATCTTTCGAAGATCTATGATCTAGATGTGTGCTGGATCGGACAGGGAATACAAGATTATTTGTATGTTCTAAAACGTTCGTTGCCACAAGATCATTCATCCTATGGCGTGTATTGGACAGAACAGGAGGTGTATTCATTTAATCGATAACAGTATGCAGGATATATTCATTCATATCAAGATTTTTACACAATCAAAATTTCATCATGTCTGGATTCGTGATACGTATGTCATTGAGGACTTTATTCAAGATATAGAAAAGTCGTGGCCTTTGGAAAGAACGACATTTTCTCATTTTTTCTATCATACCGAATCAGGACGTATTTTAAATTCCGGAAAAACATTTAGAGAAAATGCCGTGATCTCCGGCGATCATTTTATCTTATTTTAAGCAGGAGGATTTATGCAAATAACAGTTAATTATCAGGAATTGGCACAGGGTGCCCATTATCTGGAACAAAAATCAAATGATTATCAACAAGTAATCAATCAGATCTATGCTCGTATGCAACAGATGCAAAGTGTATGGCAGGGGCAGGATCATCAGGCGTTTATTGCGCAGCTGGAGCAGTTTCGACCACAGCTGCAGAAGATTGTCGCCATCATTGAAACTTATGCGCATTTTTTGTTGTATTGCGCCAATGAATATCAAAAGCTTCAACAGGAGCGTATCGCAAGAGCCAGAAATTTAGTGTAAAAGGAGGAAACTATGGCAAATATTCAAATATCTTCACAGGAGGTTTTTCAATATTCCGCACAATTAAAAGGAATGAACACGCAGGTGCAACAAATCTTTGAGGAAATCAAAAACAAAGTTCAACAATTAGAGTCTATATGGCAGTCACCCACCTCTAACAAGCTGATGGAGCAGTTTCATTCCTTAGATCCGGTATTTCGCTCCTATGTGCAATCCTTGGATCAGTATGCCCAATATCTGCAACAGACAGCACAGGCGTATCAGGAAAATGAACAAATGCTGTCGCAAGGCGTACAAGTATGATGGAGATGGTAGCCTATTATCAGGAATTATCATCCTATATCACTACGATCTGCAGTGAGGTCGCAAGCTGCTGCCAGGCAGAGGAAGCTATTCATCTTCAAAACGGACTGCAGGCATTGCAGGCACAGATTCAAAGACAGCTGATGGAAGTGAAGCTGCATGCCCATTGATACAGCTGTTTATCGAAGAATCGCAAATGGTTTGGCATCCAGAAGAAAATATGCATCCTTTCCGGGAAAACTTCCTTTAAAAAAGGAGCACGATCGTATTCAAAATACACTGGATAGCTATATTGATTATTTTCGAAAAAGTGCAAACGCCTATGAGAATACCGAGAATCATTTAATGTATAAAAGTGGACAGAGCTTTTCTTACTTAAAGGATGGAACATTTCGCTTCTATCACCAGGAGGATTGGAATGCGTTAGCACAGCTGACCAAGAAAGAAAAAAATACGCATCTATCGATAGGTGCCGAATATAGCTTTAAAGAGGTCGGAGCTGTTTATCGCGATGAGCTTTTAGATGCCGGTATTCAGGCACATTTAGGAAATATTCAGGCTAAAGGATCGTGTGAGCTGGTATTGTGGAAGGAGGAAGAATTTGATCCCAGACTGGAACTGAGTCTGCAGGCACAGGCTTCTCTTTTATCCTTGCAGGGACAGGCTAAAATCGGTACGAATAATATGTACTTGCAGGCAAGAGGCAATGTGGATGTTGGAAGTGTCTATGCACAGGCTACCTGCATATTTAATAAAGAAGAACAAAATTTGGAAGCTTCCATCGGAGCAGCTGCCGTACAAGGAGAGGGAAGTATCGCTTTTCATCTTTTTGGTGCGAAAGTAACCGTAAGTGCGCAGGGATCCTTAGGCAGTGCCGAAGCCAACCTAACGTATCGTCACGTAAATAAAGAATGATTGTTCCAATGCTCATATACTACTTTAAAATAATCTCAATATTCACATTTTTAGAGTGTGTAACAGCACCATGTCTAGGAGCACTAGAATCTCTTTCATGTTTTTCATAATAGATTACTTTGATAAACTTTTTAAGAAATGTATTCTTTGATTTTGCAGAAATATTAGGATTTTGTAACATATCTATTGCCTCATTCAGAGTAGCATATTTTTCTTTCCACTCGTTCCTATTTGGCATAGTACTTCCTATTTTATTTATAGATGTTTCAATACCTTTTTTCTCAATTTCTAATTTATTAATCCTTTCAATGAATTTTTCTTTTGTATATGTTCCGTCTTCCAAAAATTCGTAAATTCTTTCTTTTTTCTGATCTATTTTATCAAGGCTTTTCTTTAAGTCTGATATCATGTTTTTTTTAGTTTGTATTTGTTCCTCATCGGTTTTGTTAAGCTTAATTTTAAAATCTTCTAAATTGCTTTTTAATGCTTCAATAATAGCATTATCAACTACAGTAGCATTTGTTGACATATTTCTACAATGTCTAATACCACTGCAATCATAACGAGGAACATTTCTGCCTTTTTCTCCTTGATATCTCATCATACGTCCACAAAGTTTGCATCTTAATAGTCCGGCATAAGGACTTTTAAGTTCCTTACTCATATTCACTTTTACAGATTTTGATACCATTAACTTTTTAACAGAATCAAACATTTCTTTTGATATGATAGGTTCGTGTGTATCGTGAACAATAAGTGGTTTTTCTTGACGAACACGTACTTTTTTTAATTTTCCATCAACAATACGCTTTTCAACTTTATGTCTATTCCATACAGTACAACCAATATATACCTCATTTGAAAGTATTCGCTTAATAGTTCGTTCATGCCAGTATTTAGCCATAAATGGTTTAACACCCAAATCATCTAACATTAATCCGATTGCATGAGCGGAGTAACCTTCTAATATCTTCTCATAAATGAATTTTACATAAGGTGCTGTTTCAGGATCAGGAACAAGATACTGCCTTCTTTTGCCTTCTTTTACTTTTTTATATCCAAAAGGAGTACGAGTAGGGAGATAATTGCCTTCTAATACAGATTGTAATGTGCCACGCTGCATAATTGTTTTCATGTAGTCTAAATAGTCTGATCCTGCCATCAGTTCAGACTTTACCGATTTATAATCATACTCATTAGATAAATCAAAAGTCTTTTTTGGTGTGACGATTAGAGTATTAGTATATTTAAAGTTCTGTAGAATGGTTCCACAGTCAATCAAGTCACCACGAGATAAACGTTGACAGTCTACTACTAATACACCTTTTATAGTATTTGATTGCATGAGTTCAAATAAACGTTTTATTTCAGGTCTGTCTTCAATCGTTTCTCCTGATACTACTTCTCGATATATACATTCTTCCGGTATCTTTTGATCTAGCATGGCCGATGCATAGTTCTGTAGAATTCGTTCATGTTTAGCCAAGACCTGTTCCACTGTTTCATTTGGATCATCAGAACGTGACTTTCTAAGATACATTAAATATTTATCCATAAGTACCCATCCTTTCTATTTTATGGTAAAATGGGTACAGAAAAAGAGTGCGAAACTTTTTCTGTATCGGTGTATTGCGAGTACACCATATCCGACACTTTGCGAGGGTGTCGGTTTTTTATTATTCTAAAGAAATATAACAACGTTTTAGAGTTAAATACTGTCCATCTTTTACAGTAATATACATATTGTTTTCAAATACATTATTTAGAATTCTAGAATTTCCTGTTGAATCAGAAGATAAATCAAGATAAGCTGATTCTCCTTTTTCTGCTATTACGTTATATTCGCCTGCCGGAATATCTACACCAACTTTATACATTCCTTCTCCCCAATATGTTCTTGGTTGTTGTGTTGGTTGAGAACTTTGTTCTTCTTCTGAAATTTCTTCTTCGTTTTCTTCTGTTATAGATGTACAGTAAGCTCCGTAAGTTGTTGAATAATCTGTTGATGCTAAATAATCTTCATTGTTTTCAAATTCAGAAGGCCGTATCCAAATCGAAAAGTTACAATATTCTCCGGTTTCTATGTAATCAACAGACATCATATAATGATCTTGAACCGCAGAACCATACGCTTCTGTTTGATCTATTCTTGTGCAGTTATCATACATATTAAATGCATTGTCAGATAAAGTATCATGGTCGAACTCGTCATCAGACATACCAATTATGGTTCCAGCAACATTTGCAACACGCTCACCTATAACGGTGTCTGCTTCGCCAAATCCATGAACACGTATATATTCAACAACATTATTATCATCAAAAAAAGCTTCAACTACTGTGGTATCATCAACACGCAATTCGCTATATTCATCTGTAGCTACACTAGAAAAGCTTTTTTCACTATATCCATCTATAAGCTCTGATAGGTAAGCATTTAATAAAGTTTCAAACTCGTCTAAAGTTACACTAAAATTTGTATAGTCATCATTCACTTTAAAACTTATCTTTTCATCATTGTTTGAAGTAGAACAACCAACAAATAGAATTAAAGTTAAAAGACAGGCTATAATTTTCTTCATAATCTATCTCCTAATATTTCTTAAAAGTTGCTATCAACTTTCCTATAATTCTAAAGCACTGTGATTCATCGGCTAAATCTATCTCGATTGGTTCATATTTATCATTTGCACTTTCTAATATAATTAGACCATTATTTAATTGTCTATATATTTTGCATACATATTCATCACCAATGCAAAAAGAACCGATATCACCATTTGAAAGAACATTTGTCTTTTCAAAAACCAATACATCACCATCATTGATTGATTTACCAATCATGGAATCTCCACTAGCTACATTTGCGAAATATTCACGACCTTTCTTTATATATCTATCTGGAATGGCTATGTAATCTTCGATGTAATCATCTATGAATAAACCATTCCCACAACAAATTTGAGAGTAGGTAGCTATCTGATGTATATTTCCTAAAGAATGAAATTTAGATTCAGTTTCTTCCCAATCCATCAAATAAGCAACACTCACATTTAAAGCGGTAGCTAATCTATATATAATCTTTTGAGATATTGGTCTTCCCATTTCTATCTTATTTATAGAAACTCTTGAACTATATCCCATTTTTTTAGCTAGCTCTTCTTGGGTTAAACCTAATTCTAATCTTCTTTGTTTAACTTTATCACCAAGTTTCATTAGATGTATTCCTCCTAATCTAAGTATATTCTTTTTGTAATCATAAGTAAACAAAAATATTAAATTTATGTTGACAAATAAGATTACACAAATTATACTTAAGCTGTAATCAAAAATGATTACAATGAGAAAGGGGCGAATAAATGACAAATGTTGAAATGTTAGATTCCAAAATTAAGGAAAGTGGTCTTACAATTACATTCATTGCTGCTAAATTAGGTATCTCTCGCCAAACATTCTATAAAAAGAAAAATGGTGATTGGCCATTTAATCAGTATGAAATAGAAAAACTGTGTAATGTATTGAATATCACTTCTTTAAAAGACAAAGAATCTATTTTTTTTAGCCATTAAGTAATCAAAAATGATTACAAAACTAGAAAGGAGTTGAAGATGCCAGTAACAGTAATACCTAGCAAAGATCCTCCTGAAGTATTCAGGAAAAGACTACAAGATGCGGTTAGAGAATTCTATATCGCAATAGAAAAGGAAAAAGCAGAAAAAGAAAAAGCGCCTCCTGCCGACCAAAGCGATAGCGCTTAATAGTGGATAACCTAAAATATCCACTCCTATTTTAACACAAAGGAGAAGAAATGATAAACGAAAAAGCAAAAGAACAAATTGAAAAACAGTTAGAAAGTTACGACAGAATGTTTGACCAAGTTCAAGATTGCGAAGAAGAGTTTGAACTTGAAGATAAACCTAGTCGAGAACATAAATATTTTCCGCAATTCAAAATCTCATATTGTTTATCACTTGGATCTTTATACAGCATTCAACGTGATGAAGGAGAAAACAAAGCCATGCAGCACGCAGAGGAAAATTTAGAAGATGTAATGCATGACTTAAAAGAAGGACTAAACGCTAAGAATTATAAATATTACTTTGATTGTCTAGGCTTTGCGTGGGCCTGTAAGGATTACAAGGAAGGGGAAGACTGATGGCAACAAGGAAAAAAGAAATAGAGCTAGATGTTCCTAACTTCCAAATTATACCATCAGGAAGATTGCAGAGAATCAATAGAAAAGAAAAGGAACTTAAAGCCTTAGAAGAAAAGCTAAATACAAGAAGAAAATATACAAACGCTTTCTTATTGATGAGTGTCGCATTGATAGCTTTCTTGATTGGGATTTCGGTCAGATTGGTGGTGTCGGCTCTATGACTCAGGCAACGAAATTGCTTGAATACTTAAAAGAACACGGAGCTATCACTGAAAAACAAGCTCTAAGCTATCTAAAGATCAAAAGATTATCTGCAAGAATTCATGATTTAAGAGAATTGGGTTATGAAATCGAAACAGTTTATAAGACAGGTGAGAACGAATACGGAAAACATAGATATGTAGATAAATACAGATTGAAGGGAGAATACAAATGAATGATTACATCTTGATTGCACAGGCAAACAAGGGAATCAAGACAATGAACGTTAAGGGGAATGAATATGCCACTGTAGATGAAAGAGTAAATGCCTACAGAAAAGTCTATCCAAAAGGAACTATAGTAACGGACATTGTTTCTTTAGAAAATGGTGTTGTTGTCATGAAATCCACAGTATATGACGAAGAAAAAAATATATTGGCAACTGGATATGCATCTGAACGAGAAGGATCAAGTTTAGTCAATAAAACAAACTATATCGAAAATTGTGAAACTTCTTCGGTTGGTAGAGCTTTAGGAATGTGCGGATTTGGAATTGATACAGGAATAAGAAGTGCAGAAGAAATTGAAAATGCACTTTTGAAACAAGAACAAGATAACGAAGAATTGAAAGAACTGTCAATTAAATATGTTAATTTGAGAACACGTTTAACAGATTTAGGATGTGATTTCAGAAATCCAAGTACAAATAAATGGATTATTAAAAATGCAAAAGTTCCTACACAAGACAACAGATATCTCAATGCAGCACAGATGCAAAAGCTATTAGATTGCTATTCACAAATGATTGAAAAGAAGGAGAAAGAAATTGTACAAGACCAAGAGGGCGAAAGCAACGGACATACCGAAGAAAGTCAAGGATAAGGTATGGGAACGTGACCATGAAAGATGCATCTATTGTGGCTCACGTTGTGCCATGCCAAACGCACACGCTTTATTATCTCGTGAACAAGGTGGCCTTGGAGTAGAAAAGAATGTTGTCACTTTGTGTATGCACTGTCATAGAATGTACGATCAAGGATCAAATGAGCAGAAGAAAGCATACGCTTTGAAATTAGGAAGACCATTTATTGACGACTTTATTAAAGCCTATTTAGAGAGTATCTACGGAGAAATTTCAATAGATGAAATAAAGTATCGCCCTCTATGGCAAACACGCTAGGAGACGTTCTATGAAGGTTATAGGAACGCTAGCTAGTAATAAAACAGACACACAAGGTTCTATTTCATTCTATTTTGATCCATATACTTCAGGACAAAGAAATTTAATTAAATTACAAAAATTGGAAGAAGGAGAAGAATATCTCATTACGATTGAGAGCAAAAAAGCGGTACGAACACATCGTCAGAATTCATATTTGTGGGCCTTGATTGGTGAAATGTGCAGAAACCCTAATGCACCACGTCATGACGAGTGGGAGCTTTATTGTTGGTTGTTACATGAAGCTAATGTAAGTTCTAATGTTTTGTTAATTCGTGAAGATGCATTGGATTTCGCAAAGCGTAATTTTAGAGCAGTGGATACATTGCAATATCGTCACGAGAAAAAAGGAACTTATATTGTGGCTAGATGCTTTGATGGTACTTCTAAATTTACCACAAAAGAAATGTCAGCTTTAATTGATAAGACTTTAGAAATTGCAGAAGAACTAGGAATAGATACCACGTTATACAAGGAGGTTTTACAGTGAATGTTTATTTTGAAATACCCGGAGAACCGGCAGGAAAAGGAAGACCGCGTTTCACAAGAAATGGTCATACCTATACACCGAAAGAAACAGTCAGTTATGAAAATTTAGTGAAGATTTTATTTAGACAAAACTTTCCTCAAGTAATACCTTCTGAGAATCGTTTAAAAGTGGTTATAGATGCGTATTTTACCATTCCTAAGTCCTACTCTAAGAAAAAGAAAGAGCTTGCCTATGATGCTTTAATAAGTCCTACAAAGAAGCCTGATTGTGACAATATAGCCAAGATCATACTGGATGCTTTAAACGGAATTGCATACAAGGATGATAAACAAGTAGTGAAATTACAAGTCAATAAATACTACTCAGAACAGCCTTGTGTGATTGTACAAATTAAGGATTTTTAGAGGTGGTAAAGAAGTGGGAGGTTATGTAAAGCTATACAGAAAAATAAAGAATACGTCTGTTTGGTGTGACAGCGACAAGCTAAAATTATGGATTTATTGCATAACAGAAGCAACGCATGAAAGCCGAACTATATTAGTTGGAAACCAAAAAATAGAGTTAAAAAGAGGTCAATTTACAACAGGCAGATACAAGTTAGAAGACGATTTTAACAAGGGTGTGAAGCCAAAAAAAAGGGTGGATGGTTCTACTTTATTTCGTTGGTTAAAATTGTTTGAAGAATGTGGAATGTTGCACATCAAAAGTACTAATAAATATTCGATTGTTACTGTTGTTAATTGGGATAAGTACCAAATAGATGAACAACAGACGAACAACAAATGCACATCAGTTGAACAACAGTTGAACAACAGTTGCACACAATACAAGAATGTAAAGAATGTAAAGAATATAAAAAAAGAAATATATAAAGAAAAAAAAGAAACTTACGTTTCTATTGTTGAGAGTTATACCAAAAGTGAAGAACTAAGAAATGCTTTATTAGAATTTGTAGAAATGCGTAAGAAGATGAAAGGATTTACACCTAGAGCTTTACATCTAGCATTAAAGAATTTAGACAAACTTGCACTAGATGATTTAACAAAGATTGATATTGTGAATCAAACTATTGAGCATGGCTGGAAAACATTTTATCCGTTAAAAGACAATAAGCGAGTGGAAGATGTGCCAAGTTGGTATGCAGATACCGCAAAGACAGAAGCAGATGAAGATTTAAAAGAAAGAATAGCTAATTTGCAAGAAAAACTTGGAAAGGATTGAACATGATTAAGTTAGAACATAATTTTTACATTGAATCTGATGGAACACAATTTATTCTTAGAAGAAATTGTGAAGCCGAAAAGAAAGACACAAAAGAAAAGTATATCCGTGTAGACTCAATCGGTTATTACAGTGATTTGAGTTTAGCTTTGCAAGGATATGTAAGACAAATCCTGTTAGAAGACGTGCAGAAAGAAACTTTGACGCTCAACGAAGTTAAAGACAAGTTAGACCAAATTTACACATACATTAGAGGTGTTTATAAACGTGAAATTAGACAGGGATAGTTACGAAAAAGCGATTCAAACCATTGAATCAGAACTACCTTTTGCAAGTAACGACATAGAGATTATTAAATCCTATGTCACAAAACTTGAAAGGGAAAATAAAGGCTTAAAAACAAGTCTTGATAACAAGACATACGATTTAGCACATTACAAAGGATTTTTGACTAAATGAAAGCAATTAATTTATCAAGCGGTAAAGAATACGAAGTATATTTACCCGATCAATACATAAATCAAGTTATGACTGCCGACTATTGGACGGAGATTGACGGAAAGACATTACTTTTAGTCGAACTAAATGAACCTGTGCAGGAAGGTCATGAATACAGACATTACAAAATTGGTGAAAAGATTTATCAAGGTATTTGGACAAACAGTCATGACGAATTAGTACAGATGTACAGGGAAACAGTGGAACAAATTAGATTGTTTTAGGAGGAACAAATGGAGCATGAAAAGAAAATAAAAATCGAGTTATATAACGACCATTTTGAAAATGCTAAAAGATATCAAATTCCAAGAGCACAGTTGATTATTGCAGATATCCCGTACAACATTGGAAAAAACGCATATGGTAGCCGTTCCGATTGGTACATTGATGGTGATAACAAAAATGGAGAATCTGATAAAGCAGGAAAAGAGTTCTTTGATACGGATAAAGATTTCAAGATTTATAACTTCTTTCAATTTTGCACAAGACTATTGAAGAAGGAGCCAAAAGAACGAGGAAAAGCGCCATGTATGATTATGTTCTGCTCATGGCAACAATTAAATGAAATTACAGAGTATGCAAAGCAATTTGGATTTAATCATACAATGCCTTTATTTTTTATCAAAAGTAGTTCAAGCCAAGTATTGAAAGCCAATATGAGAATATGTGGAGCCACAGAAACGGCATTAGTTATTTATCGAGATAAACTACCAAAATTTAATAATAACGGTCATATGATTCTTGATTGGTTTAAATGGGATAGAGGGGGCAATTATCCAAAGATACATCCCACACAGAAGCCAGTACCAGTATTGAAAGAGTTAATAGAAATATTTACAGACCCTTATGATGTGGTTATTGATCCGGTAGCAGGAAGTGCAAGCACATTAAGAGCTTGTGCAGAATTAAATCGTAATTGCTACGGATTTGAAATTAAGAAGAATTTTTATAATTTAGCAAAGCAAAAAATGTTAAAAGAGGTACAACCTCAATTATTCTAGGAGGACTTATGAAACACCTAAAGAAGACCCGTGGGGTGATGAACTTGTTGACTAAAGAAGAATGTAATGAAGCTTTAGAAAATATATCTAACCTCGAATTACAAGAGTATGAAGGTTTGTTTGGAAGAATAAAGTATGTTGGCGATATTAGATTTTGTGATTATAGGGTTTTGAGACGACTAATCAGAGAGCACTTTGAAAAAGAAACACCGTTAAAAGTTGATACTGGAATGTTTGCTTCTATTCTTTGTCATAAATGCGGTGCGAAAGTTAATAAACTTGATAATTATTGTTCTAATTGCGGTCAAAAATTAGATTGGAGCGATTTTGATGTTAACTAAAGAACAGTGCTCAGAAGCATTATGCGATTTGTATAACAGAATTTATGGAGAAACATATTCTTACGAAAAAGAATTTGATATTTTATCTGAATTGATTGAAGAACATTTCAAGGACAAAAAGACATTAGAGGAAAGATTTAAAGATTACAAAGGAGAAACGATCAAAGACGATCCGTGGGAGTGATGAACTTGTTGACTAGAAAAGATTATGAAAAAGCATTAAATGGTTTACGTGAATTAGAGAAAGAAGACAATTCGAAAAAGTTGAGTATAAAAAACGTTCCGCAATTAAAAGCAGATACGCTTAATGAACTAATCGAAGAACACTTTGACAATCCACCTCTTACGCTAGATGAATTGTATGAATTTGTAAAACAAGATACGGATTATCATTATTTGCCTGTATGGGACAATAAATTTGGCGGTCAATGGTTTGTTTTAGAGAATATAAATGGTAATAAACTTAAATTCAAAGGATATGATCACCCAATCGAATTTGAAGAGGGCAGGTATTACCGAAAGGAAGTGCAAGAATGCAATTAACAGAAAACGAATGTTCAGAAGCACTAACAAGATTATTAAGACCGTATTTTGCGAAAGTTGATGTACAGAATGTATATCACAGTATTAATAAAGGTCATTCGATTGAAAAGGATTCAAATTTACTTACTTTGTTGATTCAGGAATATTTTGATAATCCACCTTTGGAGTTTGAAGAACTGAAAGAGGGAATGCTTGTTTACGATAAGAACATAAAATCGTGGATTGAAATTGATAAAACATTTGAAGATATCGAGAAATATGTATCTTGTTGGTCTATTGGTTGGCCTTACGAAAAAAGGTTTCCATATGAACCAAACCGCTTTTACAGAAAGGAAGTTAAAGATGTTGACTAAAGAACAATGTAAAAAAGCATTAAATGATTACGAATTAATTAAAGAATTTATGGAAGATTTGCCTTCTGGTTTAGATGGAATTGAATTGAGTTGTGATTCAGATGAATTGTATGACATCCTAAATTCACTAATCGAAGAACATTTTGAAATACTTGATAAATTAAAAACAGGCGATTTATCAGATGGATACCATACATATAACGAGTTATATCATCATAGAGCAGTGTTATTCAGTGTGATTGTCAATCAAAATAAAGACATTGCATGGAAGTCTAAAAAGCACCATGACGGAACAATGTATGACGGTATGTTTATTGTTGGAATAGATACACCGCAAGGACAATATAGCTATCACTATGACATCGAGCCATATTGGAATATGTTTGACTGTAAAGAACTTGATAATGCGCCTGTATGGGATGGTCATGAACCAAAAGATATTGATAGATTGAGAAGTATTGACAACAATCCACCTTTGGGATTTGAAGAACTAAAAAAAGGCATGTGGATTTGGGATAACACAAGAAAAGAATGGATGAAGGTTGAAACCACAAGAGAAACGTACACAAAATTTATTGAATGTTGGGCTATTGGTTGGGACTTATTAAAGAACTTTGAATACCATGAAGAACGATTTTACAGAAAGGAAGTACAAAATGACTAAAGATTTTGTCATGAAAACTTTAGCAAGATGGATAAATGCAAAATATGAACTTTGGAATTATGAAGTTGTATATTTGGAAAACGAAAAAAAAGAAATAACTATTCGATTTAAAGAAAAGGAAGTACAGGAATGAGTAAGAAAAAGAAAGTATATGAATGTGAAAAGTGTGGAGAAACTATTTCCAAAGCTGATTATTACGAGAATGATGGTTTGTGTTGGTACTGTTATGAAGAAGAACATATGGAAGAATTTATTGAAGATTGGTAGGAGGTACAGGAATGACAGACAACATAAATCATCCTAATCACTACACACAAGGAAAATACGAACCAATCGAAGTAATAGCAGATTGGAAACTGAACTTTAACTTAGGAAACGTCATTAAATACATAGCACGTTGCGAATACAAAGGAAACAAGCTACAGGATTTGAAGAAAGCACAGATATATTTGAATCATGAGATTGAGAGGTTGAAGAAACTATGAAAGCAGAAGAAATGTTTAGATGTTTAGGATATGAAAAGACAAGCAAAAAAGACAGTGAAAGCATCATCTATGAAAAAGTTGAAACTTATTTTTCAGATTTTGATGATAAAGACACAATAAAAAAATCAACATATATACATTACATATCGTTTGATTTAAATTACAACACTGTGAATTCAAGCGTACAAAATCGTGATAGTTTTGATGGTGAACTTGCAACCCCAATAAATGCGATGGAAATGTTGGCAGTAGTGAAACAGTGTAAAGAAATCGGGTGGTTAGAATAGCGGCAGAACAGATGTTTAAAAAACTAGGATTTACGAAAATAGAAAATCGCTATTTCATCCGCTACAGGAATAAGAGTAAAGAAAGCGGTTTTGCTTTTATGAAAATGGAGAAATCGGTGATTATGTCAAAAAAAGGAATTTATAGCGATGAGATAAAGCCGTTTGTTCAGCAATTAAAAGATTTGGGGTGGTTAGATGATTGATAAAGAAACAAAAGAGAAAATGCTCAAGTATGCAGATAGATTGTATGAATTGGAACAGTTAGACGTTGTTAAAGAGTTTACCGATATTCTACATAAAGTGGTTGGTTTTCAAAATGAAAAGCCTAAAAAGGAGTATTACAAATCATCTAGTAAGTACGATTACTTCATTGTATATCCATATGAAGAATTCACATTGATTAGTAATAAGTATGGCTTTCGACAACGTGGGTACGATATTTTCTATAAAGTAATCGACAAAAAATATGAAGGATTCTTTTGTCTTTCGTTATGCAACAAAAGCAAAGAAGAAATTATAGAAACGATAGAGCAAGCAATTATAGAGGATAACAAAGATGATTGATGAGAAGAAATTGATTGAATCCGTTAAAGCGTATAAAGAACTTGGATTAGGCAGAAATCTACATTCGATTGCAGATACGATTATTGAAATAATAGAAAGTCAACCAAAAGCAAACGAATGGATTCCAGTTAAAGATAGATTGCCAGAAAATGATGAATGCGTATTAGTTTCTTACCGAAGCATAATGAAATGGGATAAAAAAATTTATGTAGACCAAATTGCCATCAGAAGAGAAGACGGATGGAACTGGTGGGATGGGTTTGAAACAGAAGTAAAAAACGAGATAGTTGCATGGCAACCATTACCCGAAACATATGAGGCAAAAGAAAATGAATGATATTTGCGTAACAGTAATGGTGGTCGTATTTATATTGGCTATGGCTTATATGGTTACACACACGAAATAAGGAGAAACAGAATGACGAATTTAGAATATTATAAAGATTATATATATGAAATACAGAAAGATTTATTTGATAAGGGACTATGTATATCGGACAGTATTGGCGTAGCAATTTGTAATGTGTGTAAAAAGCAAACAGGATTAAGTGCGTTCATGCCTATGGTACTAGATTGGCTTTTAGAAGAACACAAAGAACCTATCAAATTAAAGAAATGGGAATATGATTTATTGAAATGCTATCAAGAAACAAAAGATGATGGCGAATTTGTGGACCATTATACTTTGAAAGAAATGCAGTATAAAGGGCATTTCCAAGATGTTGGTTACAATTTGACAATTGAAGAAATCTTAAATAATTGTGAGGTTATTGAAAAGTAAATGCGAGGTGCAAGATGAATAAATGGATAGAAACATTGTCTGTGATGAAAGAATTAAGAAGTATTTTTTCAATCAATATTGAGAGGAGCGTGGGATTAATATATGGCATTAACAGTTAGTGAATCAAAATTAAAACAAGCATTAGAACAACAAAAAAAAGCGTATGAACTAGGAAAGTTCTGTTTGAAGTACAACATAGATAAAGTTGTGCTTCATGCACTGGCGCACGATGAGCACATGAAAGAAGAAAAAAGACGTGAAGCTATTGTAGCAGGGAGGTATGAGTAGTGAACTCAGTAAATCTAGTAGGAAGACTTTGTAGGGAAGTAGAATTAAGAAAAACACAGAACGGAAATAGCGTTGTGCAGTTTACTTTAGCAGTCAATCGTATTGCAAAAACGCAAGGACAACCGGATGCAGATTTTATAAATTGTGTTGCTTGGAATAAAGCTGCGGACAATATGGCACAGTATTTGCATAAAGGATCTTTGATTGGAATCACAGGAAACTTGCAAACAAGAAGCTATGAAAACAATCAAGGACAGAGAGTCTATTTAACGGAAGTGATCTGTAATAACGTACAGTTTCTAGAGCCTAAGAGTGATACAGTAAGCCAAAATTCATATGGGCAACCAAACGTCTATGGAACGCAACAAAAGTCAGCTATGGCACCGAAATATGACTATATGCAAGGCGATACTTTAGACATAAATGATTCAGACTTACCATTTTAGGAGATTTACATGACAGATGAAAAATTTTATGAAGCAAAAAAACTTAAAGAACAATTAAGTGAGTTGCATAGTATGTTAATGGATTTAAAAGGTGCAAACTCAGGGAAGATTGAGTTGAGTCATCAATATGAAAGGTCAAATTTAGATTTATCAGAGGTAACTATTGCAGCTTTTATCAATGGAGTTGAAAAAGCTATTGAAGAAAAGAAAGAAGAATTTGAAAGAATATGATCTATAAAAAAAGATTAAAAAGAAAAGTATATTTCGTAGATGATTCAGAATACGAAGATTTATATCTTGATAATGAATTACACAGAATATGCACAAAGAAGCGATATAAGAAAGTTAGCATAAAGAAATATGAAAAACAAGATTTTAAAAGTTTTTATAGCATTCATGATATACATTATTTATTTCTTTATCATGTATAGCATTGCAGAAGTTTTTGATATAAAAACGGCAATGATAGGATGTTAATCAGATTATTGAAGGGAGTTTAAATGAGTACAAAAGAAGAATGTGAGAAAGCATTAGATCATTTCGAAAAATGTTATTGGGATCAAGATAATTCATATGGTGCTATGAATGGAGTTAGAAAAGATTTAGACATTTTAAACAAACTTATTCATGAACACTTTTACAATCCACCTTTGAAGTTTGAGGAACTCAAAGAAGGTATGTTTGTTTGGGATAAAAAACAAAATACATGGATTGAAATATCTGAAATTAGTGAATATCAAAATATTAAATTTTACATGATTGGATGGGAATGTAAGGAAACTATATTATATGAACCTAATCGATTTTACTGGAGAAAGATATGAGATACAGACATAAAAAAATGGGTGTCATTTTTGAAAATTTAGGATGGGTTAAATTTATTGATAAAAAACAATACGTTCTAAAAGTTATTAAACATCCAGACAATCCTAACAAGTCTTTAAATGCATTGTTACAATCGGCATTTTTGATCGGAAGCATTATTTTTGTTGAAGAGAATTCACTCAGAAAATATTATACAAGATTGAGGATATCGGAGTACAAGAAAGGAGACATTTTATTTAAAAAATACGGAGATGTATATGTTTATTGGGGGATGGAAACTCAATTATTTAGAAATGAAATTAAAAGAAAATACGTGTTAAAAGTTAGTTGTTCCGAAAATGGAATTCCAGGAGAACTAAAATATTTTGAACCGGAAGATATAGATTCTTGTGATATTGATCAAATTGAAGAACCTTATGGAAGGGTAAAAATCACAAAAAGTTTTGGAGGTATAAAATGAAATATAGAGTAGTATCAATAAGACCTGTTGGAGATATCGTAGTAGATGAAATAGAAGCTGAATCTGTCGAAGATGCAAGATATAAGTTTTACATGGATAATCCAAACTCAGACATCTCTAAAATTGAAGAAAAAGTTTTAGATCCTGGTAATCCTGAAAGTGAAAGAAAAGTTTTTGAAGAAAAACGATGATAGAAGTTTTATTTAAATTATTTTTATTACTGGTATTTGTGGTACTGTTCATCGCTTTAGGAGTTTTACTTCTAACGGTGACAGTTATCACAATCTACGAAAAGGAGAAAAAATGATTGAAGAATTAGAAAAAGTTTTAAAGGAAGAATTGAAAGGGAAATCAAGAGATTACGTTTTAAAAGTTTTTGCAAATGTTATAGCTCAAACGATTTCAATTCAAAGAGGCTACGAAAGTTTTCACATGGATCAAGAAAAGTTTACTCAAACTTTAGTTATGATTCAGGGAGAAAGTTTTTTAGGTGATAACAAAAGAAGTTTAAAGAAACAAGAAAGTTTAAACGAAGCTTCTCGCATAATTTCAATCTGTGGAAAAATTTTTGCAGATAAAGCGGTTATAGAAAAAGTTTTAAAAGAGAACATGAACTAAAATAAGTTTTTCAAAAAAAGTTTTTCGCACTAGAAAGGAAGATATGAATTTATACACAGAAACTATGGTTGATGAGTTATGGCATAAACTGGAATCTTATAAAATTTTGGAGAAGAAAAGAAAAGTTTTCCAAGAAAAAATAAGTTTTTACCAAGATCAAATAAAAAGTTTTTATACCGCAAAGGGAGTAAGCTTTGATGGAATTCACATAGAGAACCCAACCGGACAAGATAAGATTTTAAATGATATTATTTCTAAGCAACAGTCATATGAGGCTCAATATATGTTAAATGAGTGTCATATTAAGGCTTTAGAAACTATTAGGGATCTATGCAGTGGAGAAGTAAAAGAAATGATACAGAAAAAGTTTTTCGAGGGAAAGACATGGGATTGGATGCAATATGAAGGGTTTTATAAAAGTTCCCATGCGATACGCTATCAGATTAGAAAAGAGCTTGCTAAACTAGTTGAGCATTAAAAAAGAGCCTGTGAAGGCTCAAAAGAAAGGAGAGGGTCTGCATAAACCCTAATTTGATTATAAAAGTTTTCTTGTCTGAAAAGTTTTCAAACTCAAAAAATGGTAAAATATAAATGTAAAAAAAGAGCCGTCATGGCTCTTTAACTGGTTTAGAATGGTAACAAATCCAAACATTCTGTTTTAGTAACTTTTCCGTTTTTATAGTAATGAATTACTGATAAGTTTTCATCAGCTACAGCAATTTTTGATTTCGATGCAGCGCTTTTATAAATTACAAATAAATCATTTTCATATCTGATAAAACCTGTATAAATTTGATTTGAAACTAAACTTTTTAGAATCGCTTGTTTTGTATCAGATTGGATATATTTATTCAATTCACGCTCTATTTTTACATCCATAACCGGTACAAAATCACGATCCAAAGTTTTTAACTTCATGCGATTTTCTAACGTGTCATAAAAGGAAAAGCCTTTTTTTGAAACTTGGAATCCTTCAAGAACTTTTTCAAAAGTTTTTAAAGTTTCTTCTGATGGTGTATTGCCATCTAAAAATAAAGTTTTGTTCATGCACCTATTCGATGCATGAACTGTAAAGTTTTTGAATTTAATGTTATAACACATAAGTTCCACCTCCGTTGCCTTTTTTTCTAAAAACTAAGCCTTCAAACTTTAACAAGTTATAAGCCTGTCTAACTGTAATTCTTGAAACGTTGTACATTTCACAAGCTTCACGATCAGATGGCAATTGATCACCGCTAACAAGTTCTTTATTCATGATTTTATCTTTTATTGATTTGTAAAATTGCATATAAAGTGATGTGTTCATAGTGCGCCTCCAAAGCAGTCAACAAAGTCTTTGTAATCGTATAAAGAATCTAAGCTATCTGAACTAAAAGATTCTAAAGTGTATGAATCAGGATTATAAGCTATAAATTCATCATCTATAGCATAGTGTTCTGATTCAAAGGCAAGTTCTAAAATCTCTTGCATTTCAAAGTTTTTTAAGCATTCTTTAATGCCTTCATGATCGTTTTTATAAATGCTATATTCAGTCATTTTTGATACTTTAAGCCATTCATTCCATTTATTTACAAGTTCGTTCATTTTTGTTCACCTCGATAATATTTGATAATTTGATACATTCCTAAAATTCCAAGCAAAGGGAGAAGAAAGTTCATCCCTTTGCAAAATTCTAAAATTATAAGATCAATCATGTTACTTCCTCCTATTCGTAATCTGAAAAGCTTCTTTCACCAGTAAACGCATATAATACATCTAATAATGTGTTATCGTTATAACCGTTGATATCGGTTACGATTTGCAACGTTTGTTCACTAACTCCTAAGCTTTCTAAAATATCCCAATGTCTATTAATTTGTTCCATCTTGTTATCCTCCTAAGTTCCTGTGCTCACCATTTACAAGGACTTGCAACCTTTAATCGGATCTAGAATTGATTAGTTGGTTTACAGGTAAGGGCTTGCGCCCTTGTTAGCAGTCAACGAATACATCTCTACAGTATTCATCAGCACCACAAGCTACATCTAACTGATAATTGATTTCTTCAATCACTTCATTAGATTCAACTTGTTCGCTTTGACCGGCTTTAAAACCAATAAATCCAGTAAGTATTAATGCTACAATGATTAATGTTTTTTTCATTTCTTTGTACCTCCTAAAGTCCTAAGTAATCGATCAAGTCTTTGATATAAGACCAATCGCTAAAGCTTTCTTCTTTTAGTAAATCTTTTGAGATGTAAACTATCTTTGATTCACCAAGATAAGCGCTTATGCAATCAATGCGCCAACTCTTATTTGTGTGATCGTAGATGATGTACTTTGTTCTATGTTCTACATCTACTTTTCCTTTATGGCTTTCATAAATCTTTTTCATCTTTGTACCTCCTGAAATGTTATGTCATTAGATCAGCATACAAACAAGGTAAACAAACAGGCCAACAGATCATCCTTTTTCAAATGTTATAACCTTAGATGTTATATCATCTAATAATACATAGATAAGCTATATAAAAACATAGCGAGCCATGATATAAATTTAAGATAGTTTGCAAAGGCTAACCTTGATGGATCAAGCGACAGATCAGACCCCCCATCGAAAATTTTTTCTTTTCCCGTGGGGAACGGCGTGGGGAGTTTTTTTAAACCCGAAATGGTTTTCTAAAAAGGGGTATATACTCGCTTTAAAAACTAGTCAAAAACGATATTAAATGGGCATAAAAATAGCTTATAATTCTGTGGCTTATTTGACCTATTTCAAATAATAATTAAATAAAATAATTTAAAATTTAATTTATTTTGGAAATTTTTCACAAATAATCTGTGATATGTTGTATATGCGAAGATAGGAAATCTTCGTGGTTGCTCATGGCTCATCTTGGGAAATGGAGGGAAAACCTCCATTTTTTATATGTGCATACATCAGTTAATTTCATCAGTCACATAAGGTCATTCAGTTTACGGCATCAATATTCTTATCCTCCTCACTGATGTATGCAGATATATGAAATATTATGGAAATCAAGGTGCAAGAAACTACGCTAGGAAATTCTATAGTTCCAAAGCATGGACAACAAAATCAAAAGCTTACAGAAAGTCGCATCCACTATGTGAAAGATGTTTAAAACGTGGTATATACACAAAATCAACGTGCGTACACCATAAAGAACATATTTCTAAGGATAACTACAATGATATGTCTATATTGTTAGGCGATGACAACTTGGAAGCGTTATGTGATGACTGTCATGCTAAAGAACATTCTAAGCGTACATATTATGAGTTCAACGAAGATGGATCAATGGTGTTAGGAGATGATGATGAGTGAAAAAGGATGAGTATAAAAAAACAATAATTGAAGATATGAAAGCTTTGTGTATTTATCAACCGCAATATGATATATTGATCGATACTTTAGCACAAACTTGCGAATTCAGAGATAAGAACATGGAAGAATGGAAAAAGGCCGGAGGGCAAATGGTTATACCATATACAAACAAAGGCGGCGCTACCAATCCATTAAAGACACCATATTACATGAACAACTTACAGTTTAATGAGCAAATCCTAAAATACTGTAAGGAATTATGTATCAGTCCTTCAGGGATGAACAAGCTAGGTCATCCTAATGATGAAGGCAAAGACGATTTCGAGGAATTCATGGATGAAATATCTTGATCTTTACAAGAGAGAGATAGCAGAAGGACACGCAGTCATAGGAAAATGGATGAAGCTTAATATTGAATTCATTGAAAATGGATTAAATGAAAAGAAGTTCTTCTATGACGAAAAGAAAGCAGATAAAGCGATATTGTTTATTGAGAGGTTTTGCCACCATGTGGAAGGTAAGACCTCTTTAATTGTATTAGAACCATGGCAAAAGTACTTCTTGGCCTGTGTCTTTGGTATTGTAAACGATAAAGGCAAAAGACAGTTTCGAGAAGTTGTATTAGTTATGGGAAGAAAGCAAGGTAAGTCTATATTAGCAGCAGCCATACAGGTTAAATTTGCTTTTACGGAAAAGGATGCCGGTATGCAGATTTACAACCTTGCTCCTAAGTTGGAACAAGCAAACATTATCTTTAACGTGGCAACCAACATGATTGAATCGGTCAAAAGCTTGTACAAGCGTACACGCAAACGAAGAACAGATATGTACTTCCCTTTATGGAACGCTAAAATGAAGCCTATTGCCTTCAACTCTAAAAAATCAGATGGATTTAACCCTAGTATGGTTACATTCGATGAGTTTGCAGCATGGGAAGGTGATAAGGGAATCGCCATGTATGATGTTATGCTTTCCGCAGAAGGAGCAAGAGATGAGCCTTTGAACTTAGCCTGTAGTACTGCAAACTACATTGACGATGGTTTGTATGATGAACTTATGGCTCGCTCAACTTCTGTTTTGTTGGGAACATCCAATGAAACAAAGTTACTTCCATTTATCTATATGATTGATGATGAAAAGAAATGGAACGACTTAACGGAACTTCAAAAAGCCATGCCAAATCTAGGTGTGAGCGTGTCATACGACTTCATACAAGAGGAAATTCGCAAAGCGGAATCTTCTCATTCCTACAAGCTAGAATTCCTTACAAAATACTGTAATTTAAAGCAGAACACTATTTCCGCATGGCTTAGTCAATCAGAAATCAAGCGTACTTTGTGCGATAAATTAAATCCTGAAGATTTTAGAAGAACCTTTGGAGTTGGCGGCATTGACTTGTCACAGACAACCGACTTGACCGCTGCATCAATAGTAGTAAAACGTGATGGAATCGATTATGTATTCTGTCATTTTTTTATGCCTGCTAACAAGGTAGATGAGTTGGCACAACGTGACAATATCCGATATAGAAACTTCATTGAATTAGGTTACTTGAGTTTAAGTGGTCAGAACTTTGTTGATTATCACGATGTCATGAACTGGTTCTTAATGATGAAGAAAGAGTATCAGATTTACTGTTGCGTGATTGGATATGACCGTTATTCTTCACAGTATTTAGTGGACGAGATGGAGAAGAAAGGATTCTTAATGGATGATGTCATTCAGGGAACGAACCTTACTCCTATCATTGATGAGTTTGGTGGACTACTGAGAGATGGTTTAGTAAAGACTGGTACAAACGGATTGCTACAAAGCCATTTTGCTTCTGTTGCTTTGAAAAAAGCCTATAACGATAATCGAGTAAGACCTGAGAAAGTAGATCCTAAAAAACACATTGACGGTTTCGTTTCGGTGATTGATGCGTTTACAGTACGTCAGAAATATTATGAAAAGTTCAAGTATCGTTTAGAAAATAGGAGGTGATGCAGATGGGATTGTTTGATTTTTTATTCGGAAAGAAAAGACCAAAAGCGGATATGAAGCCAATCTTTTTCCCTCTAAGTGGTTATTCTCCTGTTTATACATCGACAGATGGAGCAATATATGAACTTGCATTATGCAAGGCAGTTATCCATAGGATAGCTTCTGAGAGTTCTAAGGGAAAGCCGGCTTTAACAAAGCAAAATAAAAAGATTGAATTTATCGTTTCTAAAGATCCAAACGAATTCATGACAACAAGCCAATTCTTTTATAGGTTAGCTACGATATACGAAATAGAAAACAATGCATTTATTGTGCCAATTGAAAATGAGTTTGGACATATTACAGGTATATATCCTGTATGTCCTAGCCAAGCAGTCATGAAAGAATTAAATGGTGTTGTTTATATCGTATATACATTTGCAGATGGTCATGAAAAAGCCATTGAATATAACCGATGCGGTCATTTAAAGAAAATGCAATATAAAAATGACTTCTTCGGTGATTCAAACCGTGCGTTTAATCCTACAGCAGATTTGGTAAAAGCGCAGGAAACAGGAACGCAACAAGCTATCCAAAATGGCTCGAATCTACGATTTATCGGTAAGTTAAACTCTGAAATCGTGGATGAAGAAGACATGAAAGAGCAACAACAAGCTATATCAACAATGAACCTCAGTGGAAATAACACTGGGGTTTTCTTGTATGACAACCGTTTTGAAAGCATGGAACAAATCAAAGCGCAAGCGGTTTTGTTGGATGCCGATCAAAAGAAAGCGATTGAGAACTCAGTATTCAACTATTGGGGAGTAAATGAACACATTCTACAGAACAATTACAACGAAGACGAATGGAACGCATTTTACGAATCGAAAATTGAAGCGTTTTTCATTCAATGTGGAGAAGTTCTAACAAGAATGTTTTACTCACGTGATCAACGAGAAAGAGGAAACGAGATTCTTTTAACTTCTGATCGATTACAGTACGCATCGAACACAACAAAAATACAAGTTGCCAAAGAAGGTTTTGATCGTGGATGGTTTGGAATAAATCAAGCTTTGGAAATTTTAAATATGCCACCAGTCGAGGATGGAGATAAACGCTACATCCGTGCAGAATATCTGAACATTACCGACAACGTGGGAAAGGGGGTGACGGACGGTGCCACAGGAAATGCAAACAAGAATGATGACAATGGAAGTGGAGAAGACGGAGGACAGTAATTATACAGTCCGAGGCTATGCCACAACGTTTAATCCTTATGTGTTGTTTGAAGATGAAAACGGAAAAGTCTATGAGCAAATCCATAGAGAAGCTTTCAAAAACGCAAAGATGAACGATGTCATCATGCAGTATGACCATAACGGAACGATTTTCGCTAGGCAGTCTAACGGTACTTTAGAATTAAGTATTGATGAACATGGTTTGTTTATTAAAGCGGATTTATCAAAAACAGAATCATCTAGACAGTTATATGAGCAAATAAAGACCGGTATGATCACAAAAATGTCATGGGCCTTTTTCATTGCCCCTGAAGGTCGAACCTATGACCGAAATACAAGAACAATCCATATCAACAATGTCCGTGAGGTGTTGGACGTAAGTGCAGTATCTAGACCGGCTAACGATTCCACAGAGATTTCCGCACGGTCTTTTTTGAATGGATTGAAAGAACAAGACCAAGAAGCCAAAGAGCTAAAGAGAAAGAAATTAAATCTGTTATTAAAATTAGGAGGTTAGTTATGAACATCGAAGAAATGACTTTAGAACAGATTGCTACACGTAAAGCAGAAATCAAAGAACTTTCCAAGAGAGATGATGCAGATATTGATGCATTGTCCGAGGAAGTTGATAAACTGAACGAACGTGAAGCACAATTGAAAGCCGATAAGAAAAAGGCAGAAAAACGAGCAAACTTGCAAAACATGGTTATTGAAGGGGCCGGTAATGACGTTAAACCTAACGAAACAAATTTAGATTCAATGGAATACCGTACTGCTTTCATGAATTATGTTGTAAAAGGTACTCGTTCTGATTTATTGCAGTATGTACAGCGTGATGATGCGGCAGGACAGTCCAGTGATCTAGGAGTAATGATTCCTCAGACTGTTGTACAGAAAATCATCAAAGACTTAGAAAAGGTATATGGTCAGTTATATTCTCGTGTACGCAAAACAAACATTCAGGGTGGTGTGAAGTACCCTATTGGTTCTTTCTCAGCTACGTTTAAACGTATCACTGAAACAACGAAATCAGATCGTCAGAAAGGCGGTTCTATCACAGGTTCCGTTACTTTTGAATACAAGATTGGTGAAATTCGTCTAGCACGTACAATCTTACAGTCTGTATTGAGCGTACCGGCATTTGAGGCAGAATTGGCTAAGGTTATCGTTCAGGCTTATGTCAAAGCTATGGATCATGAAATCATGTTAGGTAACGAAGAAAGTAATGAAATGCAAGGTATCTTAACAGAAGCTAATAAATCCGGTGGCCGAATCCCTAAAGCAAACATCATTGAATTCACTGCGGAAGAAGTTGCCGATTGGAAACAATGGCAGAAAAAATTGTTTGCTGAGATTCCTTTGAGCATGAGAGGTTTAAGACCTGAATTTGTTATGACACCGGGCACTTGGGAAGCAAACATCAAGACATTGGCAGATGATAACAACCGTCCTGTTTATATGGAAACCTTCAACCCTGTTGACGGTGCTGAAATTGCACGATTCAAAGGACGTGATGTTGTATTCGTTGAAGAAGATATTTTGAAAAACTTTGATGATGCTACTAACGGTGAATACTTTGCTATGTTGTGGGTACCGGAAGAAGCTTATGCAATCAATACAAACATGGAATTTAGCGTGGCACGTTATATGGATCATGAAGCAAATCAGATGGTAACTAAGGCATTGGTTATCAATGATGGTAAACCGTTAGATACGAAGTATATCTATTTGTTAAAAAAAAAAGTAGTGTAAGCGAAGGAGCTATCGAAGATAACGCAAACATCGCAAGTAATCTATCGTCTGTAGAACCTACAACCGATTGTTATGGTAAACAATCTAGTGAACTTGGAACAGTATCATTTGAAAACGGTATGTTGACAGGTACGTTAAAAAAGGTAACTGGATATACCGGCTTCAATGGTAGCGAAACATCGGAACAAAGCGGATACTATTTGCCATTCATTTATAATGGCGGACAGGAAGCTAAGATGTATGTGAAGAGTTCTTCTAAGCAAGTTGTTATTGATAAAGCACCAACAGTAAATGTTGTTTTCTTAGGAGCTACAAAAGCCACTGCACAGAAAGCCATTTTAAGCATTGTTGTTGGCGATCAGACAACCAAAGTCAATATGAACGGAATCACGTTTGAGTAGGCAATTTTCTATGGATAAAATCTTAGAAAAAGTAAAGATAGCCTTACGAATCAAAAACTCTACTGCTTACGATGATGAAATTGAAACCTATATCAGAGCCTGTTTATATGATTTAGACAGGCTCAATATTGCTTATGAACCGGATGATCCTGAGGATGAGATTATGACGTGCATTATTTGTTACGTAAAATCGAAATTTGGTTCAGGCAATGAATCGTATAAGGAATCAATGAAAGCAGCGTACAGGGATTTAAGAATGGCTATTTTCTTAGATAAAAGTCATAGGTGATAAATTATGGCATATGAATACACAAGAGAAAATGACCTGTACGAAAGTACGTGTTTTTTGATTGGAAAAGAAACTGAGATTGATGAAAACGGTGTTGTACAAGATGGAAAAGAAACAGAAACCGAAGTGTTTTGTAAGGTTGGCGGTGTATATGAAAAAGAATTTTTCGATGCTTACCAATCCGGTATCAAAGCACAGTTTAAACTAGTCATATTTAAAGATGATTATCATGGTGAGTTGTTAGTCCGTTTTGAAGATACGATATACAGTGTTTATCGAAAGTATCCATCGGGAGATGATATTGAACTGTATCTAAGAGAGGATGTCGGAGAATGGGATTAAGACAAGAAATTGTAAATCAAATGACATCTATATTAGGTGCAAAGAAGTTCATTTACGGCGGTTATAAGTCGAAACCGACCATACCTTATGGGAACTACGCAAGACAGGAATCAACTAACTTATTTGCAGACAATAAAACCTATCAAAAAATCAATGTTTATATCCTTAGAGTTGTTACCGATTCTAAGGATTTTTCATTAGAGGAAAAAGTCGAAAATATGTTTGATTCTTTGGAAATTCCGTATGAAGTTATAACGGATGAAGATATCAAGTCTGAGAAAGCATACTGCGTTGAATGGATGTTTTCACTATGCGAATAGGAAATACAGATAACGTTGTAGTCAGTATGGAAGAACTACCGGAAGCGATACAAGCCATACTAGAAGAATTCTCCACAGAAACACGTATGAACGTGTCTGAGGCTGTATCGGAAGTCGGTAAAGAATCACGAAAGATTATTTCTCAAGAAGCTCCTCAAGGGCGAAGAAAGAAATATTACAAATCCATACGAACACGAACCGAAGAAGAAGCTTTTGGACGAACGGTGACAATCTTTGCGGCAAACCATGAATATTCCTTAACCCACCTATTAGAAAAAGGTCACAAGTTATGGAATAGACCAAGCAGACCTACAAGAGCGTTCAAGCACTGGAAAACCGGTGAACAACACGCTATTGATGAGCTACCAAAACGAATTATGAATAAAATAGGAGGCTAAACATGGCAGATACTAACAAGGTACGTTATGGCTTTAAAAACGTATATTACTCTGTTTTGACCGAAACAGAAGGAGAAGTAACATTTGCTACACCTAAAGCTTGGAAAGGTGCTAAATCTTTAACTTTAGACCCTGAAGGCGATACACAGACTTTCTATGCTGATGATATGGCATATTTCACACAGTCAACAAACAACGGATATTCAGGAACATTGGAAATGGCTTATTTACCTGATGATGTTTTAAAAGATATCTTTGGATACATTGAAACACAAGATGGAATGTTGGCCGAAGATGCTAACGTAGCGCCTAAGTCCGTAGCTTTATTATGTGAATTCAACGGAGACCAAAAAGCAGTACGTCACGTATTTTACAAAATTGTATTTGGTCGTCCAGGAACAGAAGCTAACACTCAAGAAGATACGATTGAACCTGACACACAATCTATCGATATTACTTGTGTGCCTATTGCAGATGGTGAACATAACTGGATCAAAGCTAAATGTCCATCTACATCTGCGAAGTATGCGGCATTCTTTGAAACCACACCAACTTTACCTGTACAACAGGCAGAAGAATAAGAGAGGATTTTCCTCTCTTATCTTTTTTTAGGAGGATTAAATGATTTCACAAATTACCATAGATGGAAAAGAGTACAAAACAACTTTGAAAGGTGTTTCTGCTCGATTATACCGTGAGCAGTTTAGATCCGATTTATTAGTTGACATGAACAATGCGCAAAAGAATCTAGTGCAAGCGATTGCGGAAAACATGGAATCAAAAAAGTTCGCACAAGGTGAAATTGGAGATTTGATGTTAAGCGCAATTGGTGAAACGTTTCTAACACAGTTAGCATGGGCCTGTATTGCAGGCGAACTATTATTAACTAATAAACCGGTTCCGACATACGTAGCACTTACAGACAATATTGAAGATTACGTTGGATTTATTCAACAATGTTGTTTGCTTTATGATTCTGCTATTTTCTCATCTCAACCAACTGTTGAATCGGAAGATACAGAAGAACCGAAAAAAAAAGTGAAACGAACTACGCAAAAATCGTTATCGCAGGCATAAATTGTGGATTAACAATGGACGAAATTGACCGAAGCGATATCGGTTTTTTATTTGATCTAATCACAACGAAAAACAATATATATCTAGAACAGATAAAGAAAAAAGAAAGCGACAAAAAACCAAAAGTAAAAGTAAGATGGGCCACGCAAGATGATTTTGACAGATTGTAAGGAGGTGTCAAATGTCCTATAACATAAAAGGTATCACAGTAAAGATTAACGGTGATGCTTCAAACCTCCAAAGAGAAATCAACAAAATTAAAGCAGAAACATCCGGCTTAGATAAGCAGATGTCAACGCTTAAAAAGTCCATGAAAGGACTTGATGGAAAAGACTTTAAGTCAATGGCACAGTATCAACAACTTGTGTCAACAAAGATGCAAAGTCTAACCAAACAGGCAAACCAATATCAAAAGACATTGGATGCCATGCCTAAATCTTATGGCGCATGGAACAAACAAATCTCTACTTTGACTGCTCGAAATAAAGAACTTGAAACCAATATCAAAAATGGTACAGGTTCTATTATTGGTCAAACGCAAGAATTAAAGTCCAATCAGGCGGTATTAAAGAGTTTAGGTACGGATTGGGATGCTTACGATCAAAAGTTACAAGCAACTAGAACAAGCTTATTAACTACACAAAACAATCTCAAAGCATTAGGTAATGAATTTCTAACGACTAATTCCAATGTATTACAAGCTGTTACTAGTTTAGATAATGCATCGGTAGCGTTAGATAAATTTTCTAATTCTACAAAGTATATTTCATTGGGAAGTGCGGCCGCTATTGCCGGTGCAACAATGGCTGCTATTTCCTTTGAAGATGCATGGACAGGTGTATTGAAGACTACCGAAGGTACACCGGCACAATTAGAAGCTATCAACAACGGTATTAAAGAGTTAGCTACATCAACTTCCAGTTCATATGAGAGTATCGCTCACTATGCAGAATTAGCAGGACAATTAGGTGTCGCTACAGATGCCATCGTAGGATTTACCGAAACTGTAACCATGTTAGGAGATACAACAAACTTAGTTGGTGATGCAGCAGCGCAACAAATTGCTAAATTTGCCAATATCATGATCGGTACAGAAGGACAAACAAACGAGTATTTCTCACGATTAGGTTCTTCTGTCGTTGATTTAGGTAACAACTTTGCTACAACCGAAGCAGACATTATGAATATGTCAATGCGTTTAGCTACCGCAGGACGTCAAGTTGGATTTACTTCTCAAGACGTATTGGGTTTAGCGACTGCATTAAGTTCTGTTGGTATCGAGGCGGCCGCCGGTGGTGGTTCTATGTCCAAAATGTTAAAGAACGTAGAATACGCAGTGGCTACAAACTCTGAAGCTTTACAGGCATTTGCCGATGTATCGGGAATGAGCGCAGAGCAATTCATCCAATTATGGGGCGAAGATGCTCCTACTGCATTTGGTAAATTGTTAGAAGGTATCGGAAAATCAGAAAACATAACCAAGACATTGGATGACTTAGGAATTACAGAAGTTCGTATGTCTAATGCGATGGGGGCATTGGCACAGAATACTGATTTGTACTGGAACGCAATTAGTAAAGCTAACAGTGCTTTTGAGCAAAACCATGCTATGGCGGCAGAAGCCGAGAAACGATATGGAACATTAAAATCTACTTTAGTTCAGACATGGGAAGCTATTAAACAGGCGGCTGATGAGTTAGGACAGTCCTTTGCTCCTAAATTAGAAGCAGTTGCTAATGTCATTAAAGATGTAGTTGAGTGGTTTACGAACTTAGACGATTCTGCAAAAGACATGATAGCTAACTTATTGCTTGTCGGTGCTGCACTTAGTCCAACTAGTAAAGCTTTAAGCAAATTATCAAAAGGCGGTAGTGGACTAATTCAATTCTTTACAAAAGGTAGAGTTAGTATAGCTGATTTTGCAAAGAGCGCCGGATTATTAAGTAAAGAATCTGATGTAGCCTCCATGAGCATAACAGGCTTAGCTAAATCGGCTGCAAAGTCAGGTGCTCCTATGGCTACACTGTCAAAAGGCGCAAGTTCATTATTGGCATCAATAGGGCCATTAGCGGTAGGTTTAGGTGGTACATCCGTAGCATTAGGTGCTGTATCTGTTGCCTTGTACACTGCAATTTCAAGGTCTGAACAAGCCAAAGATGCGTTTGATGAACAACTAGCATCAGAAGATGCAATGTATGCCACTACATTGAAATTGATTGAGGGAATGGACGAATATAATCAATCCATTCAAAACCATTTAGACACTGCGGATGACTATTTAAGTTCATTCAAAGAACAGTCAAAAGAAGCAGATATGTTGGTTGATCGAATAGGTCAGTTGACTTCTCAAGAACAGCTGAACGGAATTCAGAAAGAATTACTGTTAGAATCAATCGACAAATTGAATCAAATTTACCCTGAACTTGGACTTTACTACGATGAAAATTCAGGTAAGTTACGAGATAACACAGGAAATATATATGACAATAATGATGCTTTAAAGAAACGAATCTCTACACTTCAAGAAGAAGCAAAAGCGGAAGCCTATGCAAATGCTATCAAGGAAACTACACAAGCTTTAATCGAACAACAACTTCAATATGAACAAACTTCTGCAAGTATTGAAGATACTCGAAAAAAGATGAAAGAATTGTGGGATCAATCTAACAATGGCGAAAACTTAGACTTCTCACAATGGGATGCATTACAAGAAAAAATCCAAGAACTCATGCCTGAATACGAAGGCATGTTAGAGAAGATCAAAGAAACTCAAACCGAGTTGATGAACTCTGCCAATAAATTTGAAACGGGCGGATTAGAAGTAATTGGTGAATCTTTAAAAAATACATTCCAAACAACCGCAGATTCTTTCACGCAGTTAGGTATTCAAATCCCACAGAATATTAAAGATGGAATCATGGCCGGTTCTTATAGTTATAGAGAAGCAAGTCAATTTACTGCTAGTATGTTGACCTTCCAAGAGGCTATGAACAATGGTATGTGGGCCGGTCAAGCTATACCGACTAATTTAGTAAATGGATTGATTGCCGGTGCACCTAGTATTCAAGCTGCAACAATGTATATTGATAACTTAATGAAGTTCAGTAATGTGTTAGTTAATGCCGGATATACAGGTGGTCAAATTCCGCAAGAAATCGCACAAGCGGTAGCAAGTGGTAAGATGTCTGTTAGTGATGCTACTAATGTCATGATGTCAGGTAGTGATGAGAAGATACAGGAAGCAATCACTAAATTAAAACAAGATGCTAGTAAAGGAAGTAAAGAAACTGGAGATGCAATGGGCGATGGTAAATCCAATGCAGCAACCGCCGCAGGTGGATTAGGGAAATCCGGACGTGATGCATTTACTCCTTATATGAGCGATATGAAAAAATCCGCATCGGATATGAAGTCTAGCGTTATGGCTGATATAGATGCGGCCACAAAATATGCTAAAGAACATCCGATTGTTGTAGAAAGAAAAACAGTCAATACAGAGGAAAGTGGAGAAAGAAGCGCATCGGCTGTATTGAAAATGGCAAGTTTCAATCCGTTCAATAGTTTCAATATGAGAGATGATATGTTCATCCCTAGTATTCAAGATCCATCTACATATCAAAGCGTATTAAGCCAAGCTATGCAAAGAACAAGGATTATATCAAATGAATCAGGAATAATAAGCCAATTATCTTCTAAGTTAGATAGTTTCATAAGCGCTTTTAAAAACGCTCAATTTGTTGTAACGATGAACCCTATTGAGTTAGATGGTGATGTTTTAACCGATAAGGTTACACAAATCATGACAATTAGAGAAATGCTAGATAATTTTGGAAAGGGTGGTGGATAATGTTTGCTTTTAAATTCAACAAGACAAATAGTAATCCAGTGCTTGTAAAAGAATTATTTAGATTGTTCAAGGTATCTACTAGGCCGGCTATTCCTCCGGCCGAAGAAATTGTAAATGAAATATCACTAGGAAATGGTACTAAATTGTATGAACATACAGGCATCTATTCAGACAGAAAAATAGAATTGAACTGCAATTTTGTATCTGAGAATAAAAACAATTGGATTGATTATCTAAGTGAAATTCAAAGAGCACTTTTAGGAGATACCGGAACATTAGAATTGACGGATGATGAATCGCATTATTGGAATGTCAAAAGTGTAACGATAGACAGTATCGATAGAATTATCGGTAAATGTGGTGAGTTTGATATCACTTTTGTGTGTGAGCCATACAGATATCTAAAGGCTTATACTACTCCTTTGCAATTCGATATTTCAACATCAGGAAAGACCGTTGAAATATATAACGATAAGGAAGGAACAAAACCAATGTTTAGATTTTTCAAGAATACGGATGAAGATGTAACAATATCGATTGTAAAGGAAGATAAGTTGTTTGAAATCAGTCATGCATTCCAAGATTGGATAACAAGCAAAGATGTAACTTACATTGATTTAGACGTAGAGAATATGCAACTTGTTAAACATTTTGAAGATGGAACGTATGATTATTTTGACGATGACGTAAGTGGTGCTTATGCAGATGTCCAAATTGAGCAAGGAGTAAACCAATATAGAATTACAACATCAAGCGACACAATAAAAACATATTTATATAGAAGGATGAGAGAGCTATGAAACAGATTGGAGTATTTCTTCATCCTGAAAGATCCACTAACGACTATATGCTATCAAGCAATGGTACGGTCATCTTTCATCCTTTGTCGGCTTATGTTGAATTCAAAAGGAACTCTATTTGGTATTTAAAGATTGAATTTCCTATAGCGGATTTGCACGGAAAGGAACTACCAAATGAAGCTATATTTAAAGTCGATTTGACGTATGCCAAAGATCAATTTTTTAGAATGATTTATAAAGAAATTGATAAGAAAAAGAACACATATACTTGTTATTGTAATCATGTTTTCTTTGATTCCCAAAAGGAAGTTATTGTATTTGACAAGCGTTCCATAAATACAAATTGGAGTGGCGCTATCAATACGGCAAACACGATAATAAGCGAGTGTTCTCCTAGAAATCCATATCATGTGTATGGAGAAATAAACGGACAAACAACAACCGCTTATTGGGAAGATTACAATCTTATTCAATGTTTGTTTGGTACAGAAGATAATACCTTGATCAATAGATGGGAAGATGATGTTAAACAATATCATCCAACCGCTATGTTTGATAATTTTAATTGCTATTTTGGAGATGGGGAAAAATATCCTGATGCAATGAAGCCTAAAAATATTTACTTTTCCACATCATCAGAAATTGAAGATGATTCCTTGACGGAAACAATGGAAAACACAGTTACAGGGATTATTCCTAAAGCGTACAATGGATATATGTTACCTAATCACGAAATAGTAAAAAGCTCTAAATATGACCAATACAAAATACATCGTATTGAGTTTAGAAAATATGATGATATCAAGCTAAAGGAAGATGCATCGGAAGATGAAAAAGATACTGCATATGACACATTAGAGCAAGTCTATACGGCTTTGAGAGAAGCAGCAAACAAAGACCTTGCATTAGAAGATGTACCGGAAAAGACATATAAATTAAAACCTGTTGATTTGCCACAATATAAAAACCAAAGAAAAATCATTAAACCTAATGATTACATTGTATTAGTGGACGAAAAAACAGGTGTGTCTGAAACAAAATTTTATATTGAATCATACAAATTTGACTTGATAAAAGAAACAACTGATTCCATTGAGGTATCTGAATTGAGGTGATGATATGGCTACTATTTTTTCAAGATTGAATATAAGCTTAACAGACCAACCTATTACACCTGAGTTATCAATGGTTCAATATGACAGTGGCCGAGGCTTAGACATCATGTTGACAAACGATGTAATACCGGATGATCCAGGAGAAGAAAGCCAAACATTGAGTGCTAACTTATATGCAGTTAAGCCTAGTGGTATGGAATTAGTGATTCCTTCTTTGTCTGTCATTCATTACGCTACGTCAGGATCATACGAAGTTAAATTTGCAAGCCAAGAACATTTCTTGAGTTTGCTAAATGAAGTTGGAACGGTGGAATGCCAAGTTGCCTTGAGAGATTCCGCAGATATCGTTACAACTTTTTCTTTTTACATTCATGTAATGAAGAACTTATCAAGAGAGATTGCAGAAGAAGCACAAATGATAGGCCGAGTATCAGCTTTAGAATTGCAAGCTAAATCACTGATTAGCGGTGATGCAGATGCAATGGCAGAAGTTCCAACAACAGAGTTAAGCACTGATGGAAAGACACTAGAAGAAAGAATAACGGATTTAGAAACTGAAATAAGAACTTATTTGTCCGGTGATACGGAAATTATGATTGAGGTGAGCTGATGAGAACTGTATATGTATCGTTAGAAAAAACAAATAGTTTTAATATCGGGCACCAATATGAACACAAAGCTACATTGGTTCAGTTCATGAATTTAGAATATCAAGGGAGCTTATATATTCGATTGGAAATAAATGATTATAAAAACATGGTTCCATTGACTGCCGATTCTTTTCTAGTTGGTAAGCCTTTAACATTTCATTCAGGTGTTGTAAAAGGGCAGTTATATTCAATGACTGCTGATGGCGATTATGAACAATTGTCTAAGGTATTCAATATGATTATCGATGAATCTATTGGATATCAAGATCCTTCTGATTATCCTGTTGATCCAAACGTTGAATTGATATATGAAGAGCTCAAAACATTGAAAACAGAGTGTACAACTGCACGTGATCAATGCAATACTGCATATCAACAATGTGATCAAGTTACCAATGCCTGTGTTAGTGCTACTCAATTATGTAATGAAGCAGTGAATAACATTGGAGATTCTATTTCTAATGCTAATGCTGCCACGCAATCTTGTAATCAGGCTACAAATACAGCCAATCAAAAGATACAGGAAATGAATGATATTTTAGACAGTTTCAGTGGATTAGATATAGATAATTTATCGCAACAAATTAATAGTTTCCAAGAAACAGTTAATCAGTTAAAAGCGGATTTAGAATCTATCTCCAATGGCACTGAAGATGTGATGGTTGAGCAATAGGAGGGGCATATGTTATATAATTTAGAATTTGAAGTGAATGGTCAGGCTTTAAAATGGTTGAACTCTGATTCCAAACTTGTTAAGGGGTCACGTAAATTCATAAAGTGTGTATTCACAGCCTCTGATGAGTTAAATGAATACAGAAAAATAGCACGATTTAAAGCGAGAAATAAAGAAGAATATATGCCAATCCTAGATGGAGAATGTATTGTACCTGACAATATCGCAAATTACAGAACATTTAACGTGTCTGTAATTAGTATGAAAGGGGAACAATACATACCAACCAATGAAGTTACTATCCGACAGGAGGTGACATCGTGAATTTAGAAGATGCTATTAGAGCTACCGAGTTATCGGAAGAAACAGTCTATTGCGAGATTGATCCTGAAACTCGTGAAATAAGTGTGCCGGAAACGTATAAAATCATCGGCGTTGAATCAGATGAGGATGTAGAAAGAGTGTGGTTTAAGTGCCCTAAAGTTGTAGGTGACAACATAGACTTATCCACGCTTTTTATTTATGTCAATTTTGAAAGTGCATCCGGCGAAAAGGATCGTTACTATTGTAATGATATGTCTGTGGATGGCGATTATATCACGTTTAGTTGGCTAATAAGTCGCAAATGCGCAAAGGCCAAAGGAATGGTGAGATTTATTGTCTGTGCGAAAAAATCACAGGAGGATGATGTTACAAACGAATGGAATACTACAGTAGCAGAAGCAGAAGTGTTAGAAGGTCTAGAACCGGATGAATCATTTGAGGAAACTTATCCGGATATAATTAATCAAATTTTGGAAGAAATAGAGAAAATCAAAGCTATGGGCGGTGCAGGTGCATCGTCTTTTTATTTAAGAGAAGACGGCCATTTGATACAGGTCATTGAGGACTAAGGAGGTAAACATGGCAAGAGAAGTTGACTTAGGATGCATTGTTCCATCGATCGGAGCAAATGGTAACTGGTACATGGGAGATGTCGATTTGGGTAAACCTAGTCAAGGCGTACAAGGCCCTGCCGGTGCCAAAGGAGATACAGGAGAACAAGGACCACAAGGACCTAAAGGCGATGATGGAACAGGTGTGAATATCAAAGGATCTGTCACATCAGAAACAGAATTACCAGGAACAGGCGTAGCCGGTGATGCCTATTTGGATGGCAACGGAAACTTATGGGTTTATGTCGGTTCAGGTGGCGACAGTACAAATGGATTATTCAAAAATGCTGGAAATATCAAAGGCCCTAAAGGAGATAAAGGTGATCAAGGCGAACAAGGGCCTCAAGGAGAAAAAGGCGAGAAAGGTGATCAAGGACTTCAGGGGCCTAAAGGTGAAACTGGATCTACAGGTGCTCCAGGTCAGCAAGGTCCTAAAGGAGATCAGGGTGAGCAAGGTCCACAAGGTCCACAGGGGCCAGCTGGCAAGGATGGAATTACTCCAGAATTTAGCCTTGAAGAAGGTCATTTGTACGTCACATATCCTGAATCTGAGTAGGAGGTGTGCACATGGCTGATAGACGTGTAGACCTCGGAAGTGTAATTGGCCCACAGGGACCAAAGGGTGATAAAGGCGATAAAGGTGATACCGGCGCACAGGGACCTCAAGGCGCTACAGGTGCAAAAGGCTCAGATGGCGTATCGGTTACATCTGTCAAGCAAACAACTACGTCCAGTGCAGATGGTGGATCTAATGTCATGACGGTTACTTTATCAGATGGCTCAAGTTCTACTTTTACAGTCAAAAACGGTTCTAAAGGATCTACGGGATCACAAGGTCCACAAGGAGAAAAAGGCGCAACTGGATCTCAAGGACCTCAAGGAGAACAAGGCATTCAGGGACCGCAAGGACCACAGGGCGAAAAAGGAGACAAGGGAGCCACCGGTGCTAAAGGTGCAACCGGGCCTGCCGGTACTACGCCAACGATTGGAAGTAATGGAAATTGGTATTTGGGAAGTGTAGATACCGGAAAGCCTAGTCGTGGAGCTACAGGGCCACAAGGTCCTAAGGGTGACACTGGAGAAAGAGGGCCACAAGGAATTCAGGGTGAAAGAGGCCCTACAGGACCTCAACCTTCTCTTTCAAACAGTCTTACTTCTACGAGCACTACTACGGCTTTAACTGCTGCACAAGGTAAGGCTTTGAATGACAAAATCAACAATATATTAAATGGTTCCGAGGGAGCCATGATTCAACAATAGGAGGTATTATGGCTTTATTTAGTTTTAAATCAAAAGGATCAGTTAAAAGGTTAGTCGACCTGGTATATCCGGTCGGCTCTATTTATATGAGCACAAATAGTACAAATCCAAGTACTTTATTTGGGGGTACTTGGCAACCATACGCTCAGGGTCGTTGTTTGATTGGCGCAGGTGAGGGAGATGACGGTACTACAAGTATGTCATTTGCGCCTGATTCAAAAGGTGGATCTTACATTCATAAAATTAGAACAATAAGTAATAGTTATGGCCTTGATGCTGGTCCAATAGGTTATAGTGGAAAGATTCTGTTTTCTGATATTGCTTCTAATTTAGAGAATCATAACATCAATTTACTAAGCCCCTACATAACCGTGTCTGTGTGGCAAAGAATAGCATAGATTATGTATGTCTTTTACTGCTAATTCATCCGGAGGAAAATATAAAACATCTATTACAGAGCAAAATTTGAGCGGAAACGTAACTATATCACGTCAAACTAATGCGTATGGTTCTCACGCAAAATGGGAGCAGTTCACCCCTAGTGGATGGGCAGTCGATGCATTAAGAGATACTGGAGATCCTGTTAATCAACCATTTAATAACTTACAACCCTACATAGTAACAAATGTATGGAGAAGAACAGCCTAAGCTGTACGTCTCCATATGTTAACCCCAATCACAGGATTTAAAATACTAAAGCTCTTAAATCCTGTATGTGAATGTACCCCATAATGTGTACCTGCATAATTGCCAATAGTGCCGGCACTTGTATCACCAATCTCACTTTGATCGAGCGTTTTATTGTATTTTCCATACTCACCTCCGGCCGTAAAAGACATACTTACACTTTTGATAAATGTATGTCTTTTACTGCCGGATCTGAACTTGGAAAATATAATCTTCCAGGTGTACCAAAGCATAAGCATCAGCAAGATTGGCCTAACTTTATTGCAGCTTATCCGGGAACAGGAAGTTCTAAAGGCTTTGTATATGACGGAAATTATAAAAAAACAGACACTACAGAAACTGGAGAAGATAAAGTCTCAATTATTCAACCTTCTATAGTTACTTATATTTGGATGCGTGTATCTTAAACGGTGCGTCTCCAAATATATACAGTTGTATATGGAGTTATAAGGCTAATTTCATTCAATGCATCAGATGTACCAAAATGTTTTGTGGATGACATAGCGCTAGTTCCCCCTGAAAAGGAATATCCATTTGCACTGCTTGGGTCATCATAGTCGAACGAATTATCCCTTAGTCGTCCCATATAAAAATGATTGTTATCGTATCCTACCGGTGAATGATGATAGTGAGTTAAATCAACTTTATATTTTCCTCCAGTAGAATCAGGCGCAAAAGACATACATTTAGTGTTGGTAGTAATCAGCTAAAAGCTCAACACATTTACGCTTTAATTCCATTTGTGGATGGACATATAAGTTCATAGTAATTGATACATTACTATGCCCAAGTATTTGCGATAGGCTCTTATAATCGCATCCACATTCTATGCATCGTGTGGCAAATGTATGGCGCAACGAATGGAATTTATGATGTGGTAATTCCAAATCTTTCAAGATGTTGTTGTAGAAGGTACGGTATTTGTTTGGTTCAATGTGTTGCGTTCGTCCGGTAATGATATATTCATCCGGTTCACCTTTTAAAAGGACTGCATATTGCATGATCCATTTATTTAAAGGTATGGACCGTGTGCTTGCTCTTGATTTAGGCGGTGTGATTCTTAAACGTGATCCTTCTTCTTTGGTGTACAGTCTTACCATTGTTTTATCAATATGGAGTATTTGTGTATCGAAGTTGATGTCAGACCATTTGAGAGCACACAACTCACCGATGCGGATGCCTGTGTGGATGGCTAATAATATTCCGAAATGTTTGTTATTGATCTCTGATTGGAGGTAGTTTATCAATGTTATCTGATCCGATTTATCGTAAATCTCAACCTCCGTAGGAGGACAGTAAGGTAACTGGATCTCAATCTTTTGATCCAATGATAATTTAAGGACTGTAATTATATCCTTAACATAGCTTTGAGCGATTCCACCTTTGCCGTCAACTCGTCCATGATCTAGTTGATCTAACACAAATTCTTGTAGGATATCGTTATTAAGATGTTCTACTTCAATATTTCCGATATTAGGAACTATCTGATTATAGACGATGTTGTAATAAACGGTATATGTGGATTCTTTTTTGTAGATTTTTTGATCTACTAACCAATTTTTTAAATGATGTTCATAAAGCATGAGAGCACTTCCTTTCATGCTTTTTATTTTAGGAGGAAAAACTCATGAGTGAAGAAATTAAAAAAGAAACAGAAGTGATGGAAGAGCCAATTGAATTAGAAGAGCCAGTGAAGGAAATGAAGATTGGGGAAGTTGACATCACTTTATGTAATGAATTATTACAATTGATCAATGATGAATTGAATTTGACTTTTACAACTGATTCCGGAATGGATGCCATTAAAACTGCATTTGAATCATGTGTATCTATCGAGTATGCAAAAAAGACATATGAAGGATATCAAATTGTTAAAGAACTACAGTACAAGTTAGATAACAAAAAACAAGATATTTATCATATCGTACTTGTCAAAGCGGAAGAAGAAGCAGAACTAACAGAAGATCAGAATTTTGCTTTGAATTTGGCCGTAATGAATATGAGTGATACCAATGCTTTAAAGTGTATCTCTATTTTCCCAACGTGGGAATCTTATATTGGTAAAAAGTTATCTGAAGGAATTCGCGTGCAGCATAAAGGTGAACTTTGGAAAGTCCGTCAGGACATTGCCACTGTACTAGAAAATCAGGCACCATCCATTGAAACTGCTGCACTCTATGAACGCATCGATGAAGAACACGAAGGAACTTTAGAAGATCCAATTCCATATGCTAAAACAATGACAGTACATAACGGTAAATACTACGTTGAAGATGGAATTATTTACAAGTGCGTTAGAGATAGCGGACAGCCATTGTATGCAACCTGTGCTTCTTTAGTTGGAAATTATTTTGAAAAAGTGGAGGGATAACGTATGGATTTTTCAACATTGACTGAATATTTTGTTTTGGTAGTTATGGTAGCTTGCCTGATTATTGGATACATCCTAAAGACAAGTTTTGATTTTGTACCGAATAAATACATCCCAACAATTTTGGCGATTGTAGGCGCTGTATTGAATGGTGTTGTTAGCGGTCCGTCCGTTGAATCGATCGTATACGGGGCACTGATGGGATTAGCTAGTACAGGACTTCACCAAGCGTTTACACGCTTTGTCGAGGGTACTAAAGAGGCAGAGTAAATGGATCAGATGTATAGCGATGTAGTCATTGCGATAGTAACCGCTTTATGTGGCTACATCGTTTGGCTTTTAAAAGATATAAGAAAAACCGCAAGAGCTAAAGATGAACGAGAGGAAAAAGAAAAACAAGCAAACCGTAAAGGTACTAGATGTTTACTCAGACAACAAATTATCGATTATCACGATAAATATATTGAACGAGGTGAAATAAGCCCTCACGGTTATGAAAATTTGCTTGAGATGGCAGAAGCATATGAGGCGCTTGGCGGTAATGGAAAAGTAAAGAAGATGGCGCTTGAACTAAAAGAGTTGCCAATTCGAGAATAGGAGGAAAAGTCATGAAAGAAGTAGAAGTTGTAACCGGAATCGTAGAAGAACCGGAACTTACACCGGAAATGGAAGAAGAGCTTTCTAACGGAAAAGGAGATGACGAAGATGCATAGTCCTTTAACAAATAAAATCATGTTAGCTAGTCCATACAACTATACAGTTGGCAGACAGGGATATAAGGTTTGTAAAATCACCCCTCATCATATGGCTGGGGTATTAACCGCTGAACAGTGTGCAGCAACTTTCCAAAATCCGAATCGTGGTGCTAGTGCCAATTATTGTATTGGTTATGATGGCGGTATCGTGTGCAACGTAGATGAAGTTAACCGTGCATGGACATCATCTAATGGTGTAAACGATTGTCAAGCTATCACGATTGAGGTATCAAACAGTCAAACCGGTGGTAATTGGCCAATCAGTGAAGCAAGTTGGAACAGCTTAGTCAATCTGTGTGTAGATATCTGCAAACGTTATGGATTTAGACTGACTTTCGATGGTACTCCTAATGGATCTTTGACGATGCATAAGATGTTTTGGGCAACGTCTTGTCCTGGACCATACTTAGAGAGCAAAATGCCTGAATTGGCGGCTACAGTCAATGCTAGATTGGATGGCGGTAGTGCTCCAAGTCCTACACCTACTCCAAGTACAGAAAAGTATGGTGTTGGAACGCAGTGCTGCACGAACACTTTGGCTACATCCAGCGCAGGCGGAAAAGTCTATAAAGGTGACTGGGAAGGTACTATTACTAAAGTGGTATCCGGTGCTCCATACCCTTATTTATTAAATAATGGTACAGGTTGGACAAATGATACGGGTATTGATACTGATCCTCATGTACCAGGTCAGACTGGAGCAGACCAAATCTTGACTGTTGGCTCTGTAGTAACATCAGTGGCTATGTCTTTATTAGCTAACGGTGGTACTCGTACTATCAACGGTGATGAGTGTGTAAACGTACCGGCATTAGGAGGATGGTTCCCGACTAAATTCCTTAGCGAATACGATGCATCCGATGGAGCAAAAGATAACTACTTAGCTAATGACAAAGCGAAAGTCTATGTGGATCAATGCACGGTGGAAGCAATTAATATCCCTTATAACTTAGCGCAGATTCACGGTATTTGGGTGTCTGCTACGCCATTAACGGAGCTTGTCAACGGTAAGTGATAACCGAGCGAAGAAATGAAGAAAATCTAGGGGATTGGTACTCTGTTTCCAATCCCTATTTTCAAAGGGGATATGGTTTACCTAATTGTACTTGCTACGCATGGGGTAGATTGTCAGAGATTTGTAACGCTCCTGTTACATTCTACGGAGGCAATGCCATCATGTGGGCGAATCGTCCTGAGATGAAACAGATACCATCTCCTAAAATAGGAAGCTGTATCATTTATTCAGGCGGTATCACCGATTCATTAGGTCGCTTGTGCGGTCATATAGGCGTAGTCGAACATTGTTATGATGATGGTTCGATTGACGTATCCATGAGCTCGTTTGGCGGTTATATGTGGCGATTATACAGGTTAAACCCTAGTGATAGTTACCACATTCCCGATTCCTACGGATTAACATTTGTAGGATTTTTTATGTATGATGGTGTACAGGCAATCTATGATCAGGAAGCACGTATCCAACAGGAGAAAAAAGAAAAGGCAGAACAAGAATTGCAAAAGTCCGTGGAACTTAGATCCATCCAACCTGTTGATGATTTATTGATACCTAAAGAAATAGAACAAAATAAGGTATATATAAATAGTATAGATGCGCTGCCAATGATGATATGTATTGGTCTGTTGCTTTTTAAGAAGCTGCTTAATTTTTGTTAGTTGAATTATAAAACTATTTTTGTTAGCTGTAGGGAGAGCAAAAGCTCTCCCATTTTTTTATTTTTAGGTCTTGATTTTTTTTTGGATTACGTAATAATTACGATGTAACAACCATGTGAAGAAGGGTGTCAACCTGCATGGAGCGTGGCTAAGAAAGGCTTTTGTCTAATGAATGATAGTTTATTAGGTAGGATGTTGTGTATGCGGTAACGTATATACAGGATGAGGAAACCTCAAACCTTAACCATGCGTGCATGATCTGAAATATGCAAAGGAACTGTCCTTGTCGTGTCTGCAATAGAAAGTCGTGAAAACACGTCCTCTCCTAAAAGTTATGCATAGGGATATGTTATAACCGCTTTAGGAAACATCCAACAAAGACATTGCGTGTGATGTTCAGAAATGAACTATAAGACAAGTAACAGGTACAAGTAGCCCATAGCGCATTTAGAGAAACAACGATTAATTTCTATTTGGAAAGCTTAATGAAATTATACATTCTGAAAGACGGGTGAAAGTTGGGAGTATTATTCTCCTCGTTGGTTCAAAGGGTAAGAAGCTTACAAGTCGCTCTTGTAAGCTCAGACTTATCTGCAACGTGTCTGAATATGCACGATCAGAAATCATGTATGAGGAAACTCAGTTATATTATTTATAGATGTTGGTTTTCATCTATCCCTCTTTTACGTAGCCGCTAAAAAGCGGTTTTTTTATTATGTATAAGTGCTATAATCCTATATGAAAGGTAGGATAAAAAATGAAAAATAAATATTTTGTAGATCGAATGACCTACACACTGCACGATAGTCCAATCGAAGGACAAAAAGAATATTGGGAAAATGATATTGATCCAATAGTTATGCAGACGGACGATTTAAAAGAAGCTATAAAAGCGTATGATGAAGAAATAGAAAACTACAAAAATAATATTGTAGAAGTTCTCCTTTGCATGAATTATGAAGGGAATATAATCCCTTTAGAAACTTATAGCAATTTAGATGAAAATATCATGATTAGAGTTTAAGAGTCGAAAAAGCGGCTCTTTTTATATACCTGAGCAATGACATAACCGTGAATGGGAGTTTGGAAGCAAGTTGGGCTTTATTGCAGGGTTAGGCTTTAAAATCAAGGTGAGCTACTAGAAAGGAGGAAAGGTTTGAAAGAGTTATTACCTATCGGAACGGTTGTTACGTTACATCAGGGAACAAAAAAGCTCATGATCATAGGACGAATCCAAAGAGAAAAAACAACCGGAAAAATCTATGATTATGCGGCTTGTCTCTGGCCGGAAGGCAGTATTGATACTCAGCATTTTTATTTATTCAATACGGAAGATGTACATATTTTATATCATATTGGTTTACAAAGCGTTGAAGAATTTCGCTTTCGAAGCATATTGGATGAACAAATAAAAAAATTAGAGGAAGATCATTGATCTTCCTCTGCCAATTCTGGGTGATTGATCAGATATTCCGGATTGCTGGTGCGCAAGGCATCAAAAATATCTTGATCATGGATTTCTAAATTGTGCTTTTTCATATAGTAAACATTACATTCCTTGGCAATATCACTGCTGGCTTTTGATACAAGAGCTTCCTGTATTTTTGCCCGGTTTTCATCGTAATCATTGCTTGTAAGGATCGCAACATAATAGGCATCGCTGGAATCGTTATCATCGCTCATAACTTCATCGATCACACCGGTTTCCTTGGCGGAATATAAAGTATTGATGACATAAGTTGGAATGGAATCTTTTAAAAGGGTAGAAACTACGATCTCTTCATTTCCGTAAGTGGCACTTTCACTGGCGTATTGATCAAATACTGTTTGTGCATCTGTTCCATCCTTGAGTGCCTGTAAAGCGTTATTGGCATCATCCTTATTGTCACACATCAAAATCTTGGCGACGCTTGGCTTGTATTCTTTTTTAATGGCTTTGGCATTGTCTTCAAAATACTTATCCAATAGTTTTTCCTGCTGGATCGTTGGGATGATGACTTTTTCAATATAGTCATCTTTATCCTTATAGCCGGCATCGATCAAGCTTTGTTCAAATTCTTTGCTTCCGGATGTATTTGTTTCATACTGCTCTTCTGCCTGTTTTTTAATATCATCTCCACGGCCGATTTCTTCATCCATGATTGCCTGTTCAATCAAAGTGACCGCCATGGTGGAACCATTTGATTTTTTGATCAGTTCATATTCTGTCCCACGTGTAACCGATACATCACCGACCTGGAATAGTACATCACCGGCATTGCTGATCTGAGCCGTTGCACCGGAGCAGGCTGTCAACATCAACAAAGAACAGCCGGCAAATACAGCCGCTTTTTTTAAATTACTCTTCATTGCTGCTTCCTCCTGTCTGATCGTTGATATAGTCTTCAATGCGTTTTTGTACATCTTCATCTTTGAACTCGATATCCAGATCTTTTGCGTTTTCCTCTACGATCTTAACACTTAATCCCTGGTTGGCTGTTAAGAAAGCCGATAAGATGTTATTGGAAACAGTCTCGTTTTTAGAATCCCAGATGTTTTGAATATCCGTTTCATCTACATGTACCTTATATAAATATTTCAGCCCAGAGCTTGAATCTGTGACTTCGATCCAGTCACTTGTCTGATCTTTTTCCAGATTTAAAGCAGCCTGAATGACTTGTGCATTCAATGTGCTGTATTGGCTGTTGACAGAATTTGCATCGACATAGCCATAAAAGCCATCATCCGAAGCCGTAGCTGTGTCTTCTGAATAAGCGGTTGCCGCATCCGCAAAAGAACCGCTGGATAAAGCTGAGTCGATATTGTCTTTTTTCTTTTGTTCATCTTCAGTTAAGGCTGTCAGATCCTGTACCTGCATCGAGATGATCGAAATCGTTCGTGGCTTTTTCTCCTGCAGGGCCGGTGTCACTTCATCGAAATGATCTTCAATGTAATCGCGCTGCATCTTGGCTTCCTTTACGGTCATCAAACAATAATCATATAGCTGATCTATACCATTATAGCCAAAAGAAGCCAGTTCAGTTTCAATCTGTGATTCGCTATTTTGAGAAGAGCTGGAAGAAGCGTTTTGTTCGATCGTTTTTTCCAGATCTTTTGCCTTTTCATCTAAATCATCTGTGGTTTTTACACTTTGATCCACTACCTGGTTATGATACAAGTTATAAAGCAGCGCTGTATCAAACGGAGCCGACTGATCATAGATGTCATTGGCGGTGATATCTTTTTTATCGATACTGGCAACGACCTGGTTGCCATCACTACCGGATTTTGCACTGACATTGTACTTATTTTCATCATATATAAAATAGGAAACAAAAGCAATGATGATCACTGCAATCACAACTACAAACCAGTTGTTTCTAAGGAATTCAGACATTGTAATCCTCCTTTAAAAATCTTTCTCAATTATAGCCAATATCGATTGAAAAAGCAATGAATCTTCATAATCGTCTGAATTGAGATTTATAACCTTTTTTGTTACTATAGTACCGGAAAAGAGGAATAGATATGACAGAACTCGTTATTAAAGACTTACATGTATCTGTAGAAGATAAAGAAATATTAAAAGGACTGAATCTGACGATTCGCTCCGGGGAGCGTCATGCTCTGATGGGACCAAACGGAAATGGTAAAAGTACACTGTTGGCTGCTATCATGGGAAATCCAAAATATACAGTAACCCAAGGTTCTATTGAACTTGATGGGCAGGATGTTTTGGCGATGGAAGTGGATGAAAGAAGCAAAGCCGGTTTGTTTTTAGGGATGCAGTATCCCAGTGAAATCAGCGGTGTGACCAATTCAGATTTCCTGCGCTCCTGTATCAATGCTCGTCAGGAAAAGCCAATCAGTTTATTTAAGTTCATCAAGGAGATGGATAAAGCCATTCAGCAGCTGGAAATGAAACCGGATCTGGCACATCGTTTCTTAAACGATGGTTTTTCCGGTGGGGAAAAGAAACGAAATGAGATCGTACAGATGATGATGTTAAAGCCATCCATTGCCATGCTGGATGAAATCGATTCTGGTTTGGATGTGGATGCGTTAAAGATCGTAAGTGAAGCCATCAATCAATGCCAGAAAGAAACAGATATGGGGCTTTTGGTCGTATCTCACTATGCTCGCTTTTACGAATATCTGCATCCGACTCATGCGCATGTCTTAGTCGATGGACAAATCGTTGTATCGGGTGATCAAGAGCTGATTGATAAGATTGACAAAGAAGGATATGAATGGCTGGAAACCGAATACCATGTATCCGCCAGAAAGGAAGAAACAAAAAAACGACCTACCAGTATCGGACTTTGCGGAGCTAAAAGAGGATAATTATGGAAAAGGTTTACGAAAAGGAATTTAACGAAACGATTTATTTTGATCAGGATGAAAAGGCCACGATCACGATTCAGAAAACCGGTTCGTTACTAATGGTCCTTCGCAAAGGAATTTCCAGTTTAAAGCTGCATCTAAAGCTGGAAGCCGACAGTCAATCTAAGATCCTTTTATATAATCAGAGTGCCTCGACACTTTCTGTTGATCTGGAAGTAGAGGTCAAAAAAGATGCCAAGAGTGAAATTGGCTTTCTGGATATGGAAGAAAGTGACGTAACGTTTAAACAAAAGGCGTTTTTAAAAGAATCTGGCGCTGATATTAAGTTGATGAGTGCTCAATTGGGACAGGCGGACACTACAAAATTAAACGATATTGAAATTCTTCATGAAGCGTCACATACATTTGGTTATATGGAAAATTTCTCTGTACTTTTCGATCGTGCGCATTATGAAATGGTGGCCAATGGTAATATTCAAAAGGGATGTTACGGATCACAATCGCATCAGACAACACGTGTCTTGACATTGGGAAAAGATCATAAAGCGCAGGTCATACCGTTGTTGTTGATCGATGAAAACGACGTCAAGGCATCTCATGCTCAAACGATCGGACAACCGGATGAAGAACAGTTATACTATCTAAAATCACGCGGACTTTCGCAGCGTCAGGCAATGGGCCTTTTAAGCGTTGGATATCTGCTGCCGATTCTGGAGCTGGTCAGTGATGAAGCAACCAAAGAAAAGATGCGTGAAGAAATGGAAAGCAAGGTGGGATTATATGGACACGGAAAGAATTCGTAAAGATTTTCCCATTCTGTCCAGGACGATGTCGGGTAAACCATTAGTCTATCTGGATAATGGAGCAACGACATTAAAGCCGCAGCCGGTGATTGATGCGGTTGTCAATTATTATACGTATTTAGGAGCCAATGCTCATCGTGGCGATTATGAGATGAGTGCTCAGGTCGATGCGGCCTATGAAGGTTGTCGAAAGAAGGTTGCGGATTATTTACACGCTGCTTCTTCCAAAGAGATCATCTTTAATTCCGGCAGTTCTGAAGGGTTAAACCAGGTAGCCCTGATGGTTTGTCAGCAGCTGTTGAAGCCTGGTGATGTGATCTTAAGTGATGAAAGTGAGCATGCCAGCAGTATTCTGCCGTGGATGCAGGCTGCAAAACAAAAGGGATGTAAGATCGAATATATTCCTTTAGATGAAGAAGGCAAGATCACGGTTGAAAACTTTAAAAAGGCCGTTCATGAAAATGTAAAAGTTGTTTGTCTGGCACAAGTATCGAACGTTTTGGGCTTTGAAGCACCCGTCAGGGAAATTGCGAAAATTGCTCATCAAAATGATATGCTTGTTGTAGTCGATGGTGCCCAGAGCACACCGCATATTGATATCGATGTACAAGATTTGGATGTCGATTTCTTTGTGTTCAGTGCGCATAAAATGTGTGGACCGACCGGTGTCGGGGTACTCTATGGCAAAAAAGCTTTGTTGGATAAACTGGAGCCTATTTATTATGGTGGTGAAAGCAATGCCCGCTTTAACAGCTGTGGTGATTTGATTTTAAAGGAAACACCTTTAAAATATGAAAGCGGAACACAGCCCATTGAAGGGGTACTAGGCTTAGGGGCTGCCATTGATTATATTCAGGCTATCGGCAAAGAAGTGATCCATGCTTACGAACTGGAATTAAAATCGTATTTTGTGCAGAAGGTTAAAGAACTGAAAACGATTCATCTTTATAACGAAAACGCACAAAGTGGAATCTGTACCTTTAACGTTTTTGATCAGGGACAGATGATTCCGGCTCAGGATGTGGCCAGCTTTTTGAACACCAAAGGAATTGCGGTACGCTCCGGTACACATTGTGCCAAGATGTTAGTGGATGTATTAAAGGTCAGCGGTACTTGCCGTGCCAGCTTTTACTTTTATAACACAAAAGAAGAAATCGATCAGTTGGTTGCCGCTTTACAGGAAGCGACATTAGAAAACTGTATCAATATATTTTTTTAGAGGAGGATGAAACATGAGTGAGATCGATCCGAATTTGTTAAGAGATATTATCATGGATCATTACCAATATCCCAGAAATCATGAACTGACAAAAGAAGAAGGATATCATTCTCGTCATATGGCCAGTGATTCTTGTATCGATGATATTACCGTACAAGCAAAATTTGATGGCGATCGCATTGAAGATGTGCGTTTTGATGGGGAAGCCTGCACGATTTCTACAGCCAGCACAAGCATTATGAGTGAACTGGTCAAAGGAAAGACAAAAGAAGAAGCCATGGAGATCATTCAGAATTATTTTGCCATGGTTGATCAGAAAGAGTATGATGAAGATCTTTTGGAAGAAGCCGTTGCGTTTCAAAATGTAGGTAAGCAGGCCAATCGTATCAATTGTGCAACGATTGGCTGGAAAGCATTGCGTGATATGATCAAAGAAAGTGAAGGTCAATAATGCCAGAAGAAAAAGAGTTAAATTTATCCAATGAATATGAATATGGCTTTCATGATGAAGATACCAGTGTATTCAAGACACAAAAAGGATTAAGTGAAGAGGTCGTTCGTACGATCTCCAAAATCAAGAAGGAACCTGAATGGATGTTGGAACTTCGCTTGAAGGCATACCATTCTTTCGTGGAACAAAAGAATCCAAAATGGGGACCGGATTTAAGCCAAATTGATTTTAATGACTATACGTACTACATCAAACCCAGTGAAAAACAGGAACAATCCTGGGATGAAGTACCGGATACGATTCGTAATACCTTTGATAAACTGGGGATTCCGGAAGCGGAACAAAAGTTTTTGGCCGGTGTCAGCACCCAGTATGAAAGTGAAGTCGTATATCACAATATGTTGGAAGAGGTAGAGGAAAAAGGTGTATTGTTCTTTGATACCGATACCGCATTGCGTGAATGTCCGGAGCTTTTCAAAAAGTACTTTGGAAAGATCGTTCCTTATACTGACAATAAATATGCGGCTTTAAATACAGCTGTATGGTCTGGTGGTTCTTTCATCTATGTGCCAAAGGGAGTATCCTTAGATAAGCCGCTACAGTCTTATTTCCGAATCAACTCGATGAGTATGGGACAGTTTGAACGCACCTTGATTATCGTGGATGAAGGTGCGGATGTTCATTATGTGGAAGGTTGTACAGCACCGATCTATTCGAAAGATTCTTTACATGCCGCTGTTGTTGAGATCTTTGTACATAAAAATGCCAAGTGTCGATACAGCACGGTACAAAACTGGTCCAACAATATCATCAACCTTGTGACCAAACGTGCCAAGGTATTTGAAAACGGACATATGGAATGGATCGATGGAAATATCGGTTCGCATATCAATATGAAGTATCCGGCTTGTATTTTGGCAGAACCTTATGCCAAAGGTACGACAGTTTCAATTGCCGTTGGCAGCAAAGGACAGAAGCAGGATGCCGGCAGCAAGATGATTCATCTGGCTCCACATACGACCAGTACGATCATTTCAAAATCTGTGGCTCGCCAGGGTGGAGAAGTGAATTATCGCGGCTGGGTCAAACATTCCAAAAACGCGCAGTATGCCAAAAGCAAAGTGGAATGTGACACCCTTATTTTAGATAAACTGTCGCGCAGTGATACGATTCCTTTAAACTTTTCTCAAAATGATACTTCACAGATCGAGCATGAGGCTACAGTCTCTAATATTTCGGAAGAACAGCTTTTCTATTTGATGAGTCGTGGACTTTCCCGGGCGCAGGCTACGGAAATGATCGTCATGGGATTCTTAGAACCATTCACCCGAGAATTACCGATGGAATATGCGGTCGAACTCAATCAGATGTTAAAGCTGGATATGAGTGATTCCATTGGGTAGAAAAGAATGTATTGAAAGACGAAAAAGTCTTTCCTGGAAACAAAGAGAAAAGAAAGAAAAGGCAATAGTCGAAAAGCTCTTGCCTTTTTTAAAAGGAAATATTGCCGCTTATGTACCGATCAAGGGAGAAGTAAACATATTTGATATCTGCTTAGAAAGTGGTACTGTCTATTTACCGAAAATGATTGAAAATTATGAATTGGAATTTATACCATATACAGGAGATCTGGTACAAGGTTCTTTTCAGACCCAAGAGCCTGTAGGAAAAGCCTGTGATCCCAATGATCTAGATGTGATCATCGTACCTATGGTCAGCTTTTGCGGATTGCATCGAAAAGGGTATGGAAAAGGGTATTATGATCGCTATCTGCAAAAGACAAACGCATTGAAGATCGGGGTAGCCTTTGATGTACAGGAAGAAGAATTTGAATCGCAGCCACATGATATAGATATGGATATTTTGATTACAGAATCAAAGCTTTGGAGGAAAGAATGATGCGAATCTTATTTTATGGAGACAGCAATACATGGGGATATAATGCGCAGACAGGGATGCGCTATGCGAATCGTTTTACCAAACAGATTCAAAAAGCATTTCCGGAAGATGAAATTCTGGAAGAAGGACTCTGCGGCCGCACACTTTGTCACAGTGATCCTTACAGTCTGGAAGAAAGAAACGGATCTAAAACCATTTCCATGGTCTTAAAAACACATGAACCTTTAGATCTGGTCGTCATTCTTTTGGGAACCAACGATGCCAAAAGAGTCTATGGAACCAATGCCTTAACTTCTCTGGAAAAGGGAATGGATCTCTTTATGCATGAAGCTATGGACCCGGATAACTTTAAACGTTCTATTCAAACACCTCGTTTCTTAATGGTAACGCCACCGAAGCTGCATAAAGAATATGCTTCCTGTATGCGTACAAGAATTCATTTTGGACAGGAGGGGTATGAAATGTTAGAACAGTCTGCCATGCCTTTAAAAAAGATGGCCGATAAATGGCAATGTGATTTTTTAGACTTGGAGGACATACGAGCCGGTAAACTGGATGCCATTCATTTGGATGAAGAAGGGCATTGTCAGGTTGCCGAAAAGCTGATCAAAAAGTTAGGAGAATATCGATGAGTGCACGAAAAAACGCAATAGAGTTCTGGAAAGAATTTGAAAAAGTGGAACATTCCATTCGAGATTTATTAAATCGTGAAAACTATGAAGAATGTATGAAACTGGTGGAGCCACTCGATAGCTATGCCTATGAAAGCTTTGGCTGCCATTTCTTTGTGGATAATGCGTATGGTGATTATGAGCTGACATGGGATACCGGCCCCAACAAGACGACACAGTATCTGGCGGCCATGGTTTGTCAAATGGCTCCGAAAGCCATCAAAAAATCGTGGATCTTAAATGCCTGTTTGCCGCCTTTATCACAAAAAGCCATCCAGGCACAGGTGCAGATCAAAGATCAAATTTATACTTTAACCGATTTCATGTTGTTTTATACGGCAGATGAAACACAACAGTCCTGGCATTGCGAAGTGTATTGCCCTGGTTTTTCTTTGATCACGAATACCGAAAATAAAAAAGAGATGTCCATGTATTTGTTGGAACTGGCTTTAGGTCAGTGTGCTTATGAAGCCTATATCGGCAGCGTTGACTTTTTGGATGCCCCTAAAATGGATGAATCGTTTTGTAACTTGGTGGATGCTTATGAGAAATTGATGGATCATGTCGAAACAAAGGGTTGGAAGACATACCAGTCACCGTTAGAGATTTACAGTGTTTTTCAACCGATACAAGATTTTGCCCATGATGCATTGCGCAAGGATATGAAATTTATTTTTACGACCCATCCTTTACTGATCGAAGAAACGTTGGAGGAGCAAACTGATGTGCTCAAAGATCTGGAGGTCAAGCAGGGCGAATTTGATTATATCTACTATAACAATCTTTTCAATACTCGTGAGGATGCATTATTTCGTCAGGAGCTTTCAAAACAGTTTGATCAGGCCTTCCAAAAGAGCGAGTGTGCCCGCGTGATCGGAGGCGCTATCGGTAAAAGCTATTCGTATATCGATTGCATCGTTTTTGATGTTCATCGTTTTCAAAGCACTCTAGACCAAATAAAAAAGCAGCTGGATTCAAAAGTAAAGCTGCATGTTCAAAAGTTTTAGTTATTGATATCGGCCAGTGCATCAATCAGTCGCTGGCGTGCGATGCCGGTCAATGGTTTGTTGGGATCTTCCAGAAAACGAGCCAGAATATCGGCATCTTTTAATAATTCGCATAAAGGAGAGTCAAAAATCTCCTTTTTGGAATGTTGGGCAATCGCAAAACAAATATCATCAACCTCATACACCTTAAACTCCTTGGCTTGGGTTAAATATTGGTGGGCGTGCAGACTGGAAAGTCTTGCGTGTTCACTATGAGCACAATTGTCGATATATTGTGCATAATCATGAAATAAAGCGGCAATTTTAGCCTTTTCCAAAGCACTGCTTCTGGAGATTGCCAATAAGGTGATACAAGAATCTACCATGGCGGTATGAGTCAAAGCTGCAATCCGTAAAGGTTCGTTGTTGATCTTGGCAAACTGTTCATATACATAGGCTTTTGCCTTTTCATATCGTTGTAGTTCCATGTTTCTATTATACACTATTGAAAACATAAAAAAAACGCACCGTGTGCGCTTTTTTAGACAAGACTATTCAGCGTTGTCTTCTGCAACAGTTACATTACTGGCTTGTTTTCCACGGTCGCTTTCGATGATGTCGTAAGTAACTGTCTGACCCTCGTCAAGAGTTTTAAATCCTTCAGCGTTGATTGATGAGTAATGAACGAAAACGTCTTTTCCATCTTCACCGGTGATGAATCCATACCCTTTTTCGGCATTAAACCATTTTACTTTACCTGTGTTCATGAATACCTCCTGAATCACTATCTTCTGTTGTTAACTGGGGTATGCCGTATTCATACTCGCAATCACTCAAGACGATATTGTGATTAACCGGTTCCATTGTAACACTCTTAGACCAATTTGTCCATTTTTAAAGGGGACAACGGCTTTTGTACAAGGCTGGATACAATGGATTTATGAATGTAAAAATTCGGTAAGGAAAGTGGATTTTCTTTGTTTTTGATAGCACATCTTCTTTGTTTTGTTGTATTATTAAAGTGACAGATTGAGAGGGTTTTAGTATGTTGATCAAGGATGATGTATTACGACAAGTAACCGCACGTACTTTGCGTGTAAAAGAAGAAGATTTAACACCGGAAGTTATGTTAGAGCTGACCCATCTGGAAGCGCCGGATTATGAAATAAAAAGCCTGGAAGGACTGGAATATGCCGAAAATCTCGTTGTACTCAATGTTTCTAATAACCTGCTGGAAGAGTTGGATCCGATCCGTGACTTGAGAAACCTGGAGGTTTTGGATGTATCTCGAAATCAGCTTCGTGATCTGCAGGCTCTGCACGGTTTTCGACAGTTAAAGCGATTAAATTTGAGTCGAAATAAATTATATACCATGGATATAAGCAGTATTGCGGCCATGATCGATCTGGAATACTTGAATTTGGAACGAGCCAAAGTAGATAGTCTGGAGTATTTGGAACGCTGTAAGAAGCTGGAAGAAGTATATATCAATACCGAAAACGGGCCGTTTAGTTTTGCGATCTTAGGTTCTTTGAAAAAGTTGAAAAAACTGCATATGGCCGGTATGCGTCTATTCAATATTCAGGATCTTTCCTACTTGGAAAATATTGAAGAATTGGATCTATCTACAAATTTGATGAGCGATATTTCACCATTGATGCTGATGAAAAATTTAAAGCGATTGAACTTGTCCAATTGTCCATATATTCATAATTACGATGTTTTAAAGGAATTCCCGAATTTGACATCGATCAATATTGCGTTTAATAAAGCCGATGATTTTGGTTTCTTAAAAGATTTGATTCATTGTGAATCTTTACATCTGCAGCAGACAGGTTTTACAGATCTGACACTTTTAAATAAAATGAAAGGTTTAAAACGCCTGAATGTTTCTAAAAACGAGATCAGGAACATGGATCGCTTTAAAGCCGTAGAAGAGTTGGAAATCTTTAAAGCACAATTCTGTCAGCTGGAAAACATCAAATTTTTAAGAAAAGCTACTAAGCTTGTTTATCTGGATCTTTATACAAATCGAATCAAGGATATCTCCATATTGAAAAATATGAAGAACATGGTCAACTTAAATGTGGGACGAAATGAGATCAAAGACATCACATGTCTAAAAGACATGAAGCAGCTGCAGATCTTATCGCTTGAAAATAACGATGTCAAAGATTTGACACCATTAAAGGATCTTGAGGATTTGTGTAATGTCGATCTCTACAACAATGTGATTTCCAATCTAAAACCATTAGAGCATTTAGGCTTCATCTCCTATTTGCGACTGGATCACAATGCGATTACGGATCTTACACCACTTGCTCATTTGAAGTTCTTGCGATCTTTGACGCTAAAGGCCAATTACATCACAGATGTCACACCACTAAAAGATTTACAGTTATTAGAGGCCTTGCGTTTGGATGATAATCCAATCGAAGATACCAGCGTTCTGGAAAGTATGGAATTTTATAATAAGTTTACGGACTAGGGAAATCCCCTGGTCTTTTTTTGTCAATATTACGAAAAAGAAAGGTTTTGTTTAAAAAAAGTTAAGAAATATAAGGTATTCTATAAATGTCTTAGTCATGGATTCTTATACATTTGTAAAAACGAATATAAAATATGTTAAAATAAAAATGAGGTATTAATAATGAAGATACAGGATCCAAACTGGGAAAAATTACTTATTGAAAATTTTGATTTCAGCAGTAAATGTTTAAAAAATGCGATTGGTCAATCTGTAAAGTGGATGTGCTCATGGCTGCATACGGAAACCGTAACCAATATGCCGTTACATCGAAAGAAGGATACGCATGAAAAGCACGAGTAAGATTTCAACACGCGCACGTTTCATGCAGATTTTGCGTATCTTACGAAAGTATCAGATTCGCAAGGGAATGGATCCTGTTAAATTTCGAAGGATATTGGAAGATTTAGGACCCACATTTGTCAAGATTGGGCAGATCATGTCCACCAGGCAGGACATGTTTTCGGAGCGCTACTGCAAAGAGTTGATGAAGCTGCGTTCTCGGGTTACGCCGATGTCCTTTGATACGGTCAAGGAACAAATCGAGAAGTCGTATCATAAACCTATGTCGGAAGTGTTTTCCTCGTTTGAACCGATTCCGTTAGGTTCTGCCTCGATAGCTCAGGTTCATGAGGCTACCTTACGCGATGGTACACGTGTTGTGGCTAAGGTACAACGTCCATACATTTATGAATGGATGGAACGTGATGTCGGCTTGTTAAGAAAGGCAATTCGTGTCTTAAATTTAAGCGATATCGTCAGCAGTGTTGTGGATCTAAATATAGTGATCGATGAATTCTGGACGGCAGCTAAACAGGAAATGGATTTTACCAATGAAGCTGCCTTTGCCAAACGATTTCGCAAGACATACGAGGATTGTAACTTTATTGATGCACCGCAGATCATCGATGCGTTTACGACAAAAGAAGTCCTGGTCATGGAGTACATCGACGGGTATGAGATCAACGATGTGCATACTTTAGAAAAAGAAGGGTATGATGTTAAGGAAATTGCAGATAAATTAGCGTATAATTATATTTCGCAGATCATCGAGCATGGTTTTTTTCATGCCGATCCGCACTCTGGAAATATTCGAATCCGTCAGGATAAGATTGTCTGGATCGATTTTGGCATGATGGGAATCTTGGAAAATCGGGATCGTCAGATTATGAAACAAGCTATTCGTGCTTTAGCTTTAGGTGATGTTGCCAATGTAGTGGATTCCATTCTTGCGATCGGTATTGTACAAAAGGAAATTGATTACATTGCGTTTACCAATGCGATCGAATCGTTCATGGCGCAATATATGAGTGAGTCTTTTGCGGATATGGATCTGGCAAAAATGGTGCAGGATATCTTTACCATCTGTCATCAGTTTCGTATTGGACTACCCAAAGGAATCTCCATGCTTGCCCGCAGTATGATGACGATGAATGGAACTTTGATCGATCTGGATCCAACTACCAGTATGGCAAAGATCGTCAGTCAGCATAAGGCGACGTTAACGCAGATCGATCCTTCAAAAGAGATTCAGAAAACGATCAAGCGTAGCATAGAAGGACTTAGCCGGAGTCTGGATCTTCCTGTGCAGACCAGTGATGTGCTCAAGTTGATTCAGCATGGTCAGATCAAAGTGAATTTGAATTTGATGGGCAGTGATGCACCGATTGCCAAAATTGATCGTATGGTCAATCGACTGATTGTCTGTATCTTGATTGCGGCTTTATTAGTGGGATCCTGCCTGATCTGTACCACGGATATGGAACCGCATATCATGGGTATTCCGGCTATTGGATTTTTTATGTTACTGATTGCTTTGGTCATGAGCATTTGGCTGTTTATCAAAATGTTTTTCTTACACCGAAAGAATAAAGCGTTTTAAAGGAAGGAAATCATGAAAAATAAAATTATTTCAATCTGTGTTTCACTGGTGATCGTCTTTTTGACATTAGGATTGGATCAGTGGACAAAATGGGCAATTACTAAAACATTTGCGCTGCATGAACGAATGGAGATCATTTCTCATTTCTTTTCGTTGACTTATGTACAAAATACCGGAGCCGGCTTCAGTCTTTTCGAAGATTTTGGTATTCTGTTTTTTGCCCTGTTGACGATTGCGGCTCTTGTGATAATCATCTACATGTTTATTCGCAGTAGTGATGTTCGCGCTCAGTTATGCCTGGCTCTTGTGTTTTCCGGTGCTTTAGGGAATTTTATCGATCGCCTGCGGTTTGGCTATGTGCGTGACTTTTTGAGTTTTCGTATATTCGGCTGGGATTTCCCCGTTTTCAATATTGCGGATATATGTATTACTGTAGGCTTTGGTTGTTTGATCGCATGCATGATTTATGATGAAGTACAGGAGAGAAAACGATGGAGAACATAGTTTATACAATTGATGAAAAGAATCAGGGATGTCGTCTTGATAAATTTGTTTCCACCACGATGGAATTGTCAAGGAAACGTGTCAGGGACCTTTTAGATCAAAACTATATTCAAGTGAATGGAAAAGTCGAGAAGGCAAGCTATTCTCTTCAAATACAAGATCAGGTATCCATCACTTTACCACCGTTACAGGAAGTGACAATAGAGCCGGAAGCGATGAATCTGGATATTCTTTATGAGGATTCGGATCTTTTGGTGATCAATAAGCCCAAAGGATTGGTCGTACATCCGGCTCCCGGACATACATCCAATACTTTGGTCAACGGCTTACTCTATCATTGCAAGGATCTTAGCGGAATCAACGGAGAAATGCGCCCTGGTATCGTGCATCGAATCGATAAGGATACCAGTGGCCTTTTGATCGTTTGTAAAAACGATAAAGCTCATCAGGCTATTTCTCAACAGCTATCCGATAAGACGTGTCACAGAGATTATCTTGCGATCGTACATCATCCTTTTTCGCATTCTCATGGTACGATCAATGCACCGATCGGACGGGATGAAAAGGACAGACAGAAAATGGCGGTGACAGCCAAAAACTCCAAAGATGCTGTTACGCATTTTACGGTATTGAAAAACTTTAAGGATTTTGCGTATATTCGCTGTTCTTTAGAGACAGGAAGGACACACCAGATTCGTGTACATATGCAGTATATTGGACATCCGATTGCCGGTGATCCAAAATATAGTTATAAAAAGACATTGGATACCAACGGACAGCTCTTGCATGCCTGCCATATCGAATTTATACATCCGACTACAAAGGAAAAGATGGCCTTTGATGCACCGTTAGATCCAACATTCAAAGAAATTTTAGGACGTTTAGAAAGGGAAGAATCTGTATGAAACGATCAAATGTATTAAGCTGGGATCAATATTTTATGGCCATGGCACATTTGAGTGCCAAACGAAGCAAAGATCCTAACACACAAGTGGGAGCTTGTATTGTCAATGCACAAAAACGAGTTGTTGGCTTAGGCTACAACGGCTTTCCCAAAGGCTGTGACGACGATGAATTTCCATGGGAAAGAGATGGCGAATTTTTAAAGACAAAATATCCGTATGTAGTGCATGCCGAACTGAATGCGATCTTAAACAGCATTCAAGATTTAAATGGCTGTACGATCTATGTTTCGTTATTTCCATGTAATGAATGTGCCAAAGCCATCATTCAATCCGGTATTCGTTGTGTTGTCTATGAGAGTGATAAATACAATGGAACGGATGAAAACATTGCGAGTAAAAGGATGTTTCGTGATGCCGGTGTAGAACTGGTACAGTTAACCTATGAAACAAGTGTAGATGTTCAAGTTAATCGATCGATGACAGAAGCAAAAGATGCCGCAGACTAGTTTGCGGTATTTTTTTTTGGATTCCAAAATTAGATGGAAGTTGCATCAATTAAACATTCATATAACGTGAGAAGAATCCTTTCTCATGTTTTTATTTAGGCTTCTCCAGGTCGATCTTTCTTCTCTGATTTGACAAATAAATGATTAAAGTTACATAAATCTATATACAAATATCAATGCAAAGGAAGGGCTCGACTTTTTATGTGGCAATAAGTGTTGTAAATTAGTTTAAACTTTGATAGAAAAAAGTTATTGACTTATAATGAAGGGGAGGGTTATGATTCAGTTATGTACGGAGAAAGAGGTTAGAAATATGAAAAAGTACGTTAAATTATTTTTCACTCTGATGGTTTGTTTTACATTGAGTTTCTCTTTGTATTCCGCCGTATCGGCTCAGGAAAAGCCGACTGTTACGGATGATTCCGAAACCGTTGTCGAGGAAATCCCGGAAGATCCGACATTAACGGATGAACCAGAAGAAACTACAGAAATCACAACACCAGAGGAAACAGAACCTTCTACAGAAGAGACAACTGCCCTTTCTGAAGAAGAAAACAATAACGAGGAGGAAGCGACGACTGAAGAGGAAGAGTCTTCTGATCCCAAAACGAACACAGGAACACCGGTTCCAGGTATTGGAAATGTAAAGTATGCGATTTCTAAATCAAAAACCGCAATACAGCTGGACGAAAACTTTGAAACAAAAGTAACTTTGTCTTTACCTGCTGGTGAAGAAAAACTTGCCACGGATATTGTGTTTGTGTTAGACAAATCTACCAGTGCTGAAATAGAAGCACAGGCTTTAAATATGCTAACCGATTTACAAAACACAGCACAAACTACAGGTGCGGATATTAATGTCGGTGTAGTGATTTTTAATCAACAAGCCAATACAACCGGGTTCCATGATTTAGCTACCGATTATTCTGTGATTGAATCCGAAATCAAACAAGATATTTCTTCAGGAACGAATACACATGCTGGTTTGTTGGCGGCAGAACAGATGTTAAGTGGTGATACTGCTGTTGCCGATAGTCGTAAATATATGATTTTTGTCAGTGACGGAATTACTTATATGTACAACGAAACACCTACTGCCATTGGATTAGAAAATGCAGATAAAACGAATGTTTTCGCAGGGCCGGATAACTGGGCCACAAAATATGGTTCAAATGCAGCACCTTCAGAAGGCTGGAACCAGTATTTAGGCAATGTGGCAGCGCAGTATGAAGCAGATGGCGGTGCCTATGAACATGCTTATGGGGTTGCGTATGATACGACTACATACATTTCCTATGATGAAAAAGTAAATCATGCGATGTCTGTGGATGTGGCTCTTTTGAAAACCTATCAGACATACCAAGCTTTGGCAAGCAAATATCATTGTTATGCGATGACTGCCGGTACTTCTTCCGGCGGGGAATATACATGGGGACCAAGCTTTATGAATTTCTTAGCCAACGGCGAAACGTATAGCTTTGATTCTATTAAAAATGATATTTATTATCTAGTTGATGCCGGTTCTACTGTAACGGATTATATTGGCTATACAGAAGATTATAACTTTGACTTTATCAATGACGCGGAAGCTCTATCATTAAAAGTGGGTGACCAAACTTATCAAGCGGTTGAAACGGCAGAAAATACGTATTCTTTTGCCGAGGGTAATTATGTTGTAGCTTATGAACCAGGCGATATGGCCAATGGTGAGATGTTTACATTGACCACAAATGTTCCAATTTCTCAATTTGAACCTGTTCAGTTGACTTATACATTAAAATTGACAAATCCAAAAACAGAACCAGGAACATATGGACAATACGATGCCAATGGAAGCTTGGGATATGAAGGCTTATATACAAATAATTCTGCCATTTTGTATCCGGTAGATACGAATGGACAGAAAGGAGAACCTGAAGAATTCCAGAAACCAACCGTTTCTTATACAGTGGAAGCGGAACCGGAAAAACCAACAACAGATGAAGAAACTCCAACCAAACCAGATAAAAAAGATCCAGAAAAGAATAAGGGAGCTGATACAGCTGCCCAAACTAATATCGGATTGATGTTATCACTGGCAAGCATGGCTGTTACGGGGGCTTTCATACTCGTCATTCTCAATAAGAAAAGAGCATAGATTATAGATTATCGATTTGAAATATCTAAATGAATCTCAAAAAGAAGGAAATCAAGGTGTGATTTCCTTCTTTTATTATCTATCACGTATAAGAAACGAATAATATATCTATGCTTCTATTAGGATATATTTTCTATGGAAACTACGAAATCAGTGAATAGATAATACTTTAATTGAATCGTTTCCCCTGGTAAAGTGAGTTGTCCTTTTTGAAGTGGAAAATTTCTTAATAGGGCAGCCGTCAGTTTGTAACTTTGAGGGTTTTGATGTTGGTCCTGTCCCTGGATCTCAAAGCGTGAAAAATCATTATTATGGGATAATTGTGCATTATAGAGAACTACAGTTTGCGGAGCGTTCAAGTAGAAAAGATCAAGAGCTGGCAAGACTCCTTTCGTGAAACCAACCCAAGTTCCTACTAGGATCACGCATATACATAAGGAAGAATGAAATACTTTTTTAACTTTTGTATAGGCGATATCTTTTTGAATTTGGATGATCTTAACAAAGGTGCTGACAATAAACAGTATGGCAACAGGTAGTGCCGCTCCTATTGCTAAAAAGTGAAATAGAATCTCTGTATCAATTTCCTGCGGTAGCGATTTTCTCAAAAAGAAACCAAATATGCAGAATATCACATAATAAACACAAATGAAGGTAGCTGTTCTTTTTAATAGGGATGGTTTAGGCTTCATAATTTTCTCCATTTTTTTATGCTTTAATTGTATCAAAACAAAAATGAAGCCAGGTTAAAACTCTGTTAAATGATAAGCAGGTATTAAAGGGTTAAAGCTTTTTCGGTATTCTTAAAGTGTAATTTCGCAACTTTATAGAGTTGGTCTTTACCAAATCTGTTTACAAATTCTCTGGCGCATTGATCTACCTTGGTACCGGCACCTTTTTCAAATCGAAAATCATATTTTGTTTCCATCGCATCCCATGTTTCTAAAAAGGCATTACGGGCCAATATACTGGCACAGGCTACAGAAAGATATTTATTTTCAGCTTTGGTTTCAAAATGAATGTTTGAAATGACCTCTTTTTCGTTTTTTAAATAACGATAGTAACTGTTTTTTTGTACGAACTGATCAATGATTATAAAATCTGGTAGAGTATATCCTTTATGCACTAGATTGACATAGGCTTGATTATGCAGGCGACACTTGAGATCAACCATATTATGAATTTGATGCACTTCGTTGTACTTTGCGTTTTGTACGATCAATATCGAATGTGGGCAAACAGCTTTGATTTCGGGGGCCAGCCTACGAATTTGGTCATCCTTGATTTGTTTGGAATCTTGTATTTTTAAAGAAGATAGTTTTTGTGCTGCTTCTTTTGAAACGATACAGGCAGCTACCACAACCGGGCCAAAATAGTCACCGGTTCCTACTTCATCGCTTCCTGCCTGGGGATACGTATTTTTCTCAGATTCTGTTTCTTCCATCCAGGAGAGGTCCTGTCCCTGAAACACAACTTTACCGCTGGTATAAGCTGTAATGGTCATAGAATCGGTTTTAATTTGATAATAGGTATAATCTGGTTTCGTTTCTTTTACGATATGAGAGGATAGCTTTTGTCTTAAATCCAGTATTTCCTGTTTTGTCATTTTTTTTGTAAGAGATGCCATAAAATCACCATCATGAGTATATCATAGATTTCTTTATTTATAAAAAGATTCCTATTTAGAAAAAAATTCAACTTTTTTTCATAGTTTTTTGAATTTTTATCGTAACTAATAATAGGAAGGTTTCTAAATTCTATCTATGTGTAACGAAAGAGAGGTGAAAAACGATGGAAGAAAGAAAAGCTTGGGAAGCTTTGTTGAAGGATCCTCAACGATCCTATGATGCCCAGTGCAAGAAGATCCTGTCTTTAAAAAAGACCTTAGCTTATCTCTATAAAGAGTGCTTATCCGAATACAGGGATCTTTCCTTAAAAGAGATTTATGACCGGCTGGATACGGATCCAACATCGAATAAAGTGGTCAGCCAAAATGTAGAGGATCTCAAGATGCCTGACAGTAAGGTTTGCTATGACCTGCTGTTTAAGCTTGCCCATCCAAAGGATCCAAAAAGAAGACTCTGGATCGATATGGAACCGCAGGGAATCGACCCGGGAAAAGATGTCCTGTATCATCGAGGGTTCTACTATGTCTGCCGACTGATCGACGGACAAAGAAACGATTTACAGGGGATGCATATGCGGATATGCACAAAGTGATTTCTTTTTGGATCTGTTTGAGGCATCCTAGGTACAAAGATAACAAACTCTACCGATATTATGTAGAGGAGAATCGAATAACGGGAAAGGGCAAAACAAAACGAAGAGGTAAGGATACGATGGAAGTATTGATCCTGTATCCCCGGAGACGATATCGATACGATTTCTACTGAAGAGATCCTAAAGCGCCCCAGGGATGTGATGGAGTTCATATAGCTGATCTTTCTGTCAAACAGGAAGGCGGAGCAGATCCTGGAAATCCTAGAGAAGAAATATGATACACTATTAGAAAAAGAGGAAGAGAAGGAGGTCAGAAAGATGTGTACGTTTAGTGAGGCGTTGATCGAGAAAAGCGAACTGAGAGGAAAGGCAAATAGTGTTCTACAATTGGTCAAAAATCATATTGCATCCAATATTGAGCAGGCAATGGATATGTTGTCAGTGGAACCATCTTCAAGAGAAGATATCATGAAGATTTTAGAACAGAAGCTGTAATGTGACTTTTTATAGATGCTGTTTCATCTAACTAAACCACACTTAACAAAGATAAAATTGTGTTTATCTATTGAATAGAACAAAGCTTAGGGAATCTATATGGGTAAACCCATAAATTCTTTGATGCATTTAGACTTGCAGGATGCAAGTCTTTTTATGTTAGGGATTTGTCAAATGTGATAGAATGATTCTATGGTTTTAGATACAAGTTATTTTGATATTTACAATGTTGTTTTGATAGGGCTTGCCTTATTGATTTTGTTCTTTGCGTATCGCAAAGGCTTTGTTCGTCAATTATTGGATGTCCTGACTTATTTTGGAAGCTTTATACTTGCGATATTGTTGAGTCCGATCATGGCACAGAGATTTCCTTTGTTGGGGCATATTTCTCATTCGGAGATCTTGGCGGCCTTAGATGCTTTGACGATGCATATCGCAAATATTGGCGTATGGTTTTTGTTGTTGTTTTTGGGTCTGCGCATTGTATATCGGATTTTGGTGATCTTATTTCACAAAAAGAAAAAGACGAAGCTTTCGCTCATCAATCATATGCTGGGGTTGGGCTTAGGCATCATCAAAGTCTTGTTGTTGGCGATGACACTATCTCTGGTTTTACGGTTTCCGTTGATTCAATATGGCGATGTATTTGTAGAACATTCTGTTTTATCGTTTACGCAACCGATGATGGAGCGTTTATTCACGTATTGGGAAGGATGAGAACATGCGAAAGGATTTAAGAGCTTATAGAAATGAATTGAATCAGGCAATTGATTTTGATCGTGTATTGGATCAATTTGCGGCTCATACCTCTTTTTCTTTGAGCCGATTACAAATTCAAAACGCCTTGCCGCTACAGGATCGGTATCAGATACAGGAACAGTTAGATTTGGTGCGTGAATCCATCGGATTGTTTCAATCGGGAAGTACACTATCCTTACACGGCTGTCATGATATAGAGCCTGCTGTCAAAAAAGCGGTACGGCAGATGGTCCTGACTCCTCAGGAACTGTTGGAAATTGCTTCTTTTTTAATGGCCTGTCAAAGAGTACAGAATACGCTTCGTGATGAATCGTATGAAAAGCTTGTCGCTTACAGTGAGACCATGCAGACTTGTAAGCCATTGATGACCAAGATTCAGGATTGTATTGATATGTCCGGCTCTGTCAAAGACGATGCTTCTGCTTTGTTGGTACAAAAGCATCAGCAATTAGTGCATGCCAGACAAGCATTGATTAGTCGTTCGCGCGATTTTGTTAAGAAAAACGCATCCAAACTGATGGAAGCTTTGACGACAACCATTGCCGGACGAACCTGTGTCCTTGTGAAGGCTGGTGAAAAGAATGCCTTTGGCGGTATGATCCACGGTCAGTCACAAAGTGGCCTTGCGTTCTATGTAGAGCCATCTTCTTTCGTTTCTTTGAATAATGAAGTGCAGCTGGCTTTATCGCAGATCGAAGAAGAAAAACATCGTATCTGTAAGGAACTCAGTCGGTTGACTGCTTCTTTTGAAGTGGCACTGTTATCGAACTTGGAGACTATGACGATTTTAGACTGCGCTTTTGCCAAAGCGCATTGGGCGATTGAAAAAGATGGCTGTGTTCCTTTGATCCAGACACAGGATCGTTCCATGACTTTAGAATATGCCAGACATCCATTGATCGATGTAAACAAGGTAGTTGCCAATACATACAAGCTTTCAAAAGATCAGCGCGTTTTGATGATCACCGGACCAAATATGGGTGGAAAGACAGTCACCTTAAAGACAATGGGGCTTTGTGTGGCGCTCAGTCATGCCGGCTTTCCGGTTTGTTGTCATCGTGCGGTTTTACCTTATTATCGTTCTGTCTGGTTTGATATCGGTGATCAACAGTCTATTGAAAACAATCTATCGACTTTTTCCAGTCATGTATCTTCTTTGGCGATGATCTGTTCAAAATGTGATCCGTTTTCCTTTATTCTATTGGATGAGATTGGCAATGGTACCGATCCGGCCGAAGGAAGTGCTTTGGCCATTGCGATTTTGGAATATCTGATTCAAAAAAAGGCAACGATCATTACAAGTACGCACTATAATGCCGTAAAATCGTATGGTAAGACGCATGAAAACATTCTTGTCTCCAGCATGCAGTTTGACAAAGAAAGCTTGATGCCGACTTATAAATACTTACCGGGTGTTTCCGGTGCCAGCTATGCGTTTTTCATTGCCCGGCAGTATCATCTGGATCCCTGGATCCTTGATCAGGCCAGGCAGATCAAAGAAAAGACTGAAGATTCTCGAAACAAGGAATTAGAAAAGCTGGAAAAGCTGCAAAACGAAGTGGTTTTAGAAAAAGAGCGTTTCGAAAAGTTGATTCGTGATGCTCATCAGCTACAAAAAGAAGCACAGGAAACCAAAGAGAAATTAGCGCATCGAAAAGAAGTGTTCGAAAAAGAGTATCAGCAGCGACTGGAAGAGCTTCTTATCAAAAAGGAACAAGAAGCGGATGCGTTAATTGAAAAGTTAAATAAAACTACCATGGTACGTCCTCATGAAAAAACACAGTTAATGCACGATCTGGAAGCTTTGCAGCCGGAAGTCAAAGAAAAAGAGGAAAATGATGCCTTTGTTGTCGGTGATTATGTGCAGATTCAGGATTTGAATTCGCATGGAGAAATCATAGAACTTCGTAAAAAAGAAGCGGTTGTTTTGACAAATGGCATGAAAATGAAAGTCAAAACCAATCGTTTAAAGAAGATGAAACGTCCAAGGTTTGAAAAGCCACAGCCAAAGGCGCACAGCGATAAGACTTTTATGCGCGTACCTTTGGAATTGAATATTATCGGGTGTCGCGTAGAAGAAGGGTTACGCAGCATGGATCATTATTTGGATCAATGTGTGGCCCATCACATCAAACAGGTTCGTATCATTCATGGAATGGGAACAGGAAAGCTTAGAAATGCCGTTTGGCAGGATTTGAAAAAACATCCAATGGTCAAAGAATATACCAGTGCCGGCCCCAGTGATGGAGGACTTGGCGCAACAATCATAACATTGAAATAACAGAAGGGAGGAATCTGATGGCTATATCCGAGCTTTTAAAAAATAAACTGGCTTTGTTGCCGGACAAACCTGGCTGTTACATCATGAAGGATAAAAAAGGGCGCATTCTGTATGTCGGTAAGGCAAAAGTATTGAAAAACAGAGTACGAAGCTATTTTCATGGTGTCCATGATAATAAGACAACACGGCTTGTATCCAAAATTTATGATTTTGAATTTATCGTAACCGGAAGTGAAAAGGAAGCTTTACTGTTGGAAATCAATTTGATCAAAAAGAATCATCCGCCGTTTAATATCATGTTCATGGATGATAAAAGTTATCCTTATATCGTTATGACCAGAGAAAAGTATTTTAGCGTTCGCATGACAAGGCAAGTCAAAAATAAGAAAGATGAATACTTTGGTCCATACCCCAGCGCTCAGTCTTGTTTTGATATCGTAAAACTGATCAACCGCTTGTTTCCGGTACGAAAATGTAAGACACTGCCAAAGACACCTTGCCTGTATTATCATATGCATCAATGTCTGGGACCTTGTTTTCAGGAAATTGATCTTGAGGAAAATGAAAGATATCGCAAACAGATTCGTAAGTTTCTTCAGGGAGATGCCAAGGAGATCATTGATAAAGTCAAAGCGGACATGGAAAAGGCTTCTTTAAATCTGGAGTTTGAAAAAGCACAGGAATATTATGAGATTCTGCAGTCCATTGATCATGTAATGGAAAAACAAACGATTGATTTTAAGGATCAGAAAGTACGGGATGTGTTTGGATTTTATGCCGATAAAGGATATATTTCTCTACAAGGCTTCTTTATTCGCAATGGAAAGCTTTTAGAAAGAACCCTGGCAATTCAGGAATTATATGAAGATGAAATGGATGCGTTTATCAGTTTTATCGTGCAATACTATCAAGATAATATGGTGCCATCGGAAATCTTGGTGCCGCAAGGTGTTCCAGTCGATCTTTTAGAGGATCTTTTACAAACACATGTGCGCATCCCAATTCGCGGAAATAAAAAAGCATTAGTGGACATGGTACAAAAAAATGCGAAAGAGGCACATGATCAAAAATTTGAACTGGCTTTGCGACGGGAACAGGAGCTGGAGCAGGCCAATCAGCGTTTGAGTGATTTGTTTCATAAAGACATCCACACGGTTGAGATCTTTGATAACTCGCATATTCAAGGGGCCTTCAATGTCAGTGCTCTAGTCGTTTATGAGGATGGTAAACCAGATAAAAGCCAGTATCGCCATTATAAACTGGATACGTATCGAAGTGATGTTGACAGCATGAAAGAAGTATTATATCGCCGCTATTTTCGGTTGTTGAGTGAAGATAAAGAATTTCCTGATTTATTGCTTGTGGATGGTGGTCGCCAACAAATTGAAGCGGCCAAAGAAATCAAGGAAGCCTTAGACTTGCCTTTAACGATTGCCGGTCTTGTCAAAGATGATAAGCATACGACAAGGGCTTTGATGGATGAATCGTTTCAGGAAATGGCACTGGATAAAAAAGAACCACTGTTTTTTCTTTTGACACGTATGCAGGATGAAGTGCATCGATATGTCATTACCTATCATAGAAAGCTTCGTGGGCAGGCCATGACGCGCTCGGCCCTGGATACGATCGAGGGGGTTGGTCCTAAACGTAAGAAGGAATTATTAAAGCACTTTAAAAGCATGAAGCAGATTCGTCAGGCATCTGTCGAACAATTGGAAGAGGTTTTGCCCAAAGCGGTGGCAAAGAGCGTATATGAGGCGTTTCATTCCGTAAATGATTCATGATATAATAGCCGAAGAGGTAAAGCTTGTGCAAAATAAAAAAACGAACATAGAAGCAAGAGTGATTCTGATCTTGATTTGTTTAGGCGTATTTTGCGGTTGTTTCTGGGTTATGAACCAAACCTATGATCCTTTGGCGCGCTATCCTTATGCGACCGATGAAAACCGCGATATACTTCTACAATATTTAGATAGTGAAGATATCGATTACATTATCTCCAATCAGATTCGACCGGAGGAATTTATTGAATTTATTGATGAAGAAGGCTTTAATATCCGCTATTGTCGTCTGTATTACACGGCAGCCAAGACGCAGGCACAATCCAATGCCTACATCGTCAATTTTGTGAACCGCTTCCGTCAACATTTTTCGGCAAATACGCTGAAAACCTTGTTGGAGCATTATTCGTATGTGGATCTGACGACCTTTTATGAAAACGAGGGGATTCGGCAGCAGCCTTTAAAGCTGGTAGCCGATCCCAGCCAGATGTTTGTGATTCTGAATGCGGATACCTCTGTTTATAAATATGCTCCGTTAAATCTGGTACAGACAGGCTCGCTGTCACTGCATGAAAATGTGGCCCAGGCCTGGGAACGGATGGAAAATGCGTATCAGTCGATGTTAGGGAGTGATGCATTTTTAGGACTGATCAAAGGTTATACGCCATATGATCAAGTCTTTACCGAATATACGACATTGAGTCAAACCAATCCGGAGCGTGTGGATCAGGTGTATCTACCGGCCGGGCAAAACGAGTTTCAACTGGGCTTTACCACTGGTTTACAGGGATACCAGGAATGGATCAATGGACTACTGGCACAGGAAACGGTCGATTATGCTGCATTAAAGGAAGGGCTGGAGGAAAGCCTGAAGGTCAAGATCAGCTGGTTGGAAGAGAATGCTTACCGATATGGCTTTGTGATTCGTTATCCGCAGGATAAGGAGTCTGTAACAGGGCATTTATATAATCCGTTTTTATTGCGCTATGTCGGCACAGAGAATGCCAGAGCCATGCAGGAAAACAATAAGGTCATGGAAGAGATGAAATTGAGTGAGGAATAAGACAGATGCAGATCGTAATAGTGAGTGATACGCATTCGCAAAATGAAATTTTGGAATGTCTGGAGAAAAAATATAAGGATGCCTATGCCTATATCCATTGTGGGGACTTGGAAGACGATCCGCGCTTTTATCCCAATTGGCTGATTGTCAAAGGCAATAACGATTACTATGGAAAATTTAGAGAAGATTTTCGAATTCGTGTAGGAAGTCATCGGATTTATGTGACACATTCTCATCGTTGTTCTTACTTGTATCGCGAACAAAATTTGGTTCGGCTGGCTAAGGAATACGGCTGCGATATCGTGTGCTATGGACATACGCATGTCTCCAAGATCAAACAGGTAGAAGATGTTCTTTTGATCAATCCAGGTTCAGCCAGACTACCTAGGGATGGAAAATCCCCAAGCTATGCCCTGTTAGAGATTGATGGCGATAAGGTTGAAGCTAAGATCATTTATCAGGAAGATTGGGATTTTTAAATAAAGGGGTAGGTTCACTTATACTTTCGTTGTATAATACGAACAAGTTGTTTAGGAGAGAAAAGATATGGATAGTGGAGTACTTTCGGTCGTTGTGACCTTGGTCCTGATCGGTTTTGGGATCTATGAGCTGTATAACGGAATCAAACAGTTGGTGATTCATCACAAAAATAAACAGGAATATATGGAAAACCATGCGAAGAAATATGAGTTTTTTGAGGAGTACAAGCTTTGGTTTGCCATCTATGTTTTAGTGGCTGTCGCAAGCTTTGCGGCTGCCTGTTATCAGATGTTTGCCAGAAATGACGGGATGTATGCGATTGGTTTCTGGGTGCTTTGTGCCTGCTGTATCAGCTTTGCACTGGATTGCCTTGTCAAAAGAAGAGCATGGTTTTATGAAGATGGTTTCTTCTATGAGAAAAAATATTATCGTTATCGCAGTGTCATCAATGTTTCAAAGACAAATAAACTGCGTCCGGGCTTCAATGTGAGCTTTTCGAAAGATCCTTCAATGGTCGTCACCCGCAAGATGGCTTTAAAGATCAAAGAAAAGATGCAGGAAGCAAAAGAAAATAAGAAGAAGAGGAAGTAAGTATGGCAAAACGAGACAATAATGTACGTAAAACGGCAGCACGAATCATCATGGATACGTTTATCAAACGAAAGGCGACATCACCGGAAAAAGCCATTCCGATCGAAGAATTTAAAGATGTAAAGTTATCAACTTCGGTCATTTCTTATACGATTGCCAATTTCATGGAAGATGAAGTCGTGTATAAAACCGGTGATGATCGGTATTACTTCTCACAGGAAAACTGGAAAAAGTTGGAAAAGAAAGTAACACGTGGCTATTGGGTCATGGTAGCTATTCCGGTTGTTTGTTTAGTGGCCGTTTTATTGTTGCGACACATCAATGATTTAATGGGACTATTTTGATTCATTGACACAAACATTATAATGTTATAATGTATCTGTGAAAGAGGTGAATAGGATGTATCCAATACAATTAAAACCCATCTATGATAAAACAATCTGGGCCAATGACAAATTAACAAGTCTTCGTCATATTGAGGAAGAAGGCTATGGTACATGCTGGGAGATCAGTGCCCATTCATATTGTACCAATGAAGTGATCAATGGAATCTATAAAGGAAAGACATTGATGGAGCTGATTCAGGAAAAACCAAAAGAAATGTTGGGAGAGGTGCCTTTTGAAAAGATGCTTCGACTGGCTTATCTGGATGCCAAAGAGGATCTTTCCATTCAGGTTCATCCATATAACAGCTATGCTCTGGAACATGAAAACGATTTAGGGAAAACAGAATCCTGGTATGTTTTGGATGCCAAACCGGGTGCAACCTTAGTGGCAGGTACGACAACCAGGGATAAAAGCATTATTCAAAAAGCCGTGGAGGAAGAAAATTTAGAGCCTTGTCTTCGTAAGGTAGATATCGAAGCCGGTGATTTTATCTTGATTCCTGCCGGGATGTTACATGCGTTAGGCGCCGGTATCTTTGCGATTGAGATCGGTACCAACTCCAATACAACGTATCGTTTTTATGATTATAACCGCGTAGATGCCAAAGGGAACAAAAGAGAATTACATTTAAAGAAAAGCTTTGATGTAGCTGATTTTTCGCTTCAATCACAAAAAATCAGTAATCCGTATATGGAAGGACAACACAAGATATTGGTGGATTGTGATGAATTCGTAGTGGAACTGTATGATGTCAAAGACACTTTGACTTTAGATACAGAGGGGAAAAAGTTTCATACCCTGACATTTGTACAAGGGGATGCAAAGATTCTTTATGGACAGAACAGCTTGTCGGTTAAGTACACAGAAAACGTGTTTATTCCCGCCAGCCTAGGGTCTTATACGATCCAGGGTCATGGAAGAGTTTTGGTGGCTTATTCAAAGATATAAATAAATACAATCATCATCATTAAATGCTTTGTAGTGGCTCTTTAAAATGAATTGAAAAATGTGATTTTATGTGATAATATTAGTTCGTTAAATAGAGCTGTGTAAGGGCTTTAAAAAGATGCCGATTCAGGCAGAAGGAGAAAATCATGAAATATGTAGTTATGGTTAGTCATGGTGAATTTGCACCGGGTCTTCATAGTGCCGTAAAGATGATGACAGGTGACAGAGACGACGTATTAAGCACTTCTTTAAAGGATGGAATGAGTGCTGATCAGTTTGCCGAAAACTTCCGTGAACTGGTATCCGGTTTCACCAGTGATGATGAAGTAATCTTGTTGGCTGATATCCTAAGTGGATCTCCATTTACAAATGCGTTAAGCGTATTGGATGAAAAAGGCTTATTGGCAAATACATTGGTAATTGCCGGTATGAATATGCCTTGTGCCATTTCTGCCGTATTGATGAAAGACAATATGGATAGAGATGCCTTGAAAGAAACCTTACTAAGCGAAGGTCGTGCCGGACTTTGTGAGTTCGTAACAGAGTCAAATGACGATGATGATGATCTATAAGAGGTCATATCATAAATTAAAGGAGGAATTATAATGATTAGTTTTGTTCGAGTGGATGATCGTATCATTCATGGTCAGATCGTTACACGCTGGTCTAAAGAGTACCCATGTGACGGAATCATTGCGGTTAATGACAAAGCCGCTACTACACCTGTTTTGAAACAGTCTTTCAAAGCAAGTACAGACAAAAAAGTATTTGTTTGGACAATGGAACACTTCCTGGAAAAAGCAGATGATGTTCTGAAGAGTTCTAAGAAGTATTTCCTGATCACAAAGAACCCTGTTGACATGAAGAAGATCCTTGTAGACCACGGATTTGTTCCAAGTGATGTAAAACAGGTTGTAATCGGTCCTTGTAATGACCGTCCAGGCGCTATCAAATTAGGATCAAACCAGTCTTTGATTCCAGAAGAAGCAGAAGCCTGTGAAGCTATGACAAATGCTGGATACGATGTATATTTCGCATTGTTAAGAGAAACAGCTATCGGATCATGGCCAAAATTCAGATCTAAATTCGGTTACTAATTGGGAGTAGTACTGAGTTAGATAAATAAAAAGGAGAGAAAGTATGACATTTTTTCAAGCAGCTTTAATTGGTATTATGAGCTGTACTGCAGCCAGTACCATTGCTTGTTTGGGAACAACCGTTGGTAACTATACATTGAACCGTCCATTGGTTGCATCCCTTATCGTTGGAATCATCCTTGGTGACGTTCAGGGATGTATTCTGGTTGGTATCCCAATGCAGATTATGTGGATCGCGCTGGTAACTCCAGGTGGAACTGTTGCATCTGACTTACGTGCCGTTTCTTACATTGGTATTCCATTGGCTTATGTTGGTGCCAAAGCAGCTGGAATGGAATTCGGCGGTGCAGACGCTCAAGGTCTTGCCGGTACGATTTCTGCCATGACGGGTGTTATCGGTATCACATTGTTCTACGGAACAGCTATGATGAACTTGATCTGGCAGCACATTGGTTGGGCACAGCTGGACAAAGGAAACATGGAAATCGTTGGTAAAGTAGACTGCTTATTCCCATTGATTTCTCACTTTGTATTGTCTTTCTTGCCATGTACATTATTGTGCTACTATGGTTCAGGTGCCGTTCAAGAATTGTTCTCATATCTGGATACAAGTGTATGGTACGTTAAGGCCTTATTAACAGTAGGTTCTGTATTGCCGGCTGTAGGTATCGCCATTTTGTTAAAATCAGTTATTTCCAAACCAACAGATCTGATTTTCTTCGTATTTGGTTTTGCATTGGCTGCTTCAATGGGTCTGACATTGTTAGCCGCTACAGCTGTTGGTGCTGTATTCGCATTGATCAACTACCAGTTAATGATGATGAAAGCCGGAGGCGTTGCAACTGCAGCTGCTTCTGATGACGATGATGAGGAGGATATTTAGTTATGAAAAAGATTTCAAAACAAACATTAAATAAATCCTTCTGGCGTTGGTGGTATGGAAACCTGACAGGTTTCTCTCAAGAACACATGCAGACATTTGGTTATATGTGGGCTATGCTTCCTATCATCAAAGAACTGTATGAAACTCGTGAAGAACAACAGGAAAAATTAACAACTTACTACCCATTCTTCAACACAGAACCTCAGATTGGTGCCATGGTTGTTGGTATCACTGCTGGTTTGGAAGAAGCTCGTGCTAATGGTGCCGAAGCTATCGATGATGAAATGATCAACGGTATCCGTGCCGGTCTGATGGGACCTTTGGCAGGTATCGGTGACTCACTGATCGTTGGTACTTATATTCCTATCTTATTAGGTATTGCTGTTGGTTTGGCAGAAGGTGGATCTGCTATTGGTCCTCTGTTCTATATCGTTGTATGGAACATCACTTCTACCTGGTTCCAGAAATTTGTTTATGACAAAGGTTATGAATTAGGTGGATCTGCTGTTGAACTTATCGTTGGTCAGCAAGCTACTGCATTCCGTGAATCTGTAATCGTTATGGGTCAGGTTATCGTTGGTGCTATGGCTGCCAGCTGGGTTAATGTATCATCAAGTGTACAGATTGCTACGAACTCTGAAGGTAAACCAGTTATGCTGATTGACCAGTTAAACGGTGCTTTCCCTAAGATTTTAACAATGGCCTTTGTTTTGTTGGCCTGGTTCTTAATGGCTAAGAAGAACATGTCTCCAATCAAAGTATTATTACTGTTCGTTGTTATCGCCATTGTTGGTAACATCATCGGTAGTGATATCTTGTTCGGATTCGGTTCTTTGATCGGATAAGCTATTCGAAAAGGACACTTTCAAGATCATCCCTTTCTCCCAAGAGGGATGATTTTGTTTATTGGTAAAGGAGCGCAGAATGAGAAAAAAAGAGCGAGAAGATTTAAAAAATGAGATTGCTTATAGAAATATGATGACAAAGAAATTAGGACGCTCAATGAAAATGTTCTTTTTTATCTTTCTATTATTTGCCGCTATTGCGATTTGGGGATTTTCAGGATTGCATGATAACTTTTTAACTGTCAGTGCTTCGGTACGCGATGTGTTAAAATGGATCGGCTTAGTTTTAGGAATTGTTTTCGGTGCATTGACACTGATGTATTTTTTAAGCTTTCAAAATTCAAAAAAATATACATTATCTTTGATCGATAAGCTCCAGAAAAAATAACTGGTGCTTTTTTTTATGTCTTGAATTTACAATTTAAGTGCAACACTAAAAAAAGTGGAACATAGATGCCTCATGATACACTAATGGTGACCAAACCAAGTGAATCAGGAGGATTATATCTATGAACCACTATCATCATCTTACTATAGAAGAAAGAGAAATGATACTGAGTTATTCCGCAAAAGGAATTTCAATTTGTAAAATCAGTAAAATACTTAATCGAAACAAATCTACTGTATCTAGAGAACTGAAAAGAAATGCTTTCGATGAACAATACAGTCCTTCAAAAGCTCAGGCAGCTTATTTTAAAAGACGGAACCATTGCGGAAGAAAGAAAATTTTAGATAATCCAATCTATTATGAGTGGGTTCACAATCGATTTTTAGACCATCAATGGTCTCCTGAAGAGATTGCTGGAAGACTGGAATATGAAAAAACTGATTGGTCAATTAGTTACAATACCATTTATCGAGCTATTTATTCCGGTATGTTTGACGAAAAGAATCTATCACATGGTAATCGTGGGTCAATCCGAAAACTGAGACATAGAGGTAAATCGCGGCATACAAAAACATATGTTGAAAAGCGTGGGAAGATCCAGATTACTAATGAACTGAAGGATCGCCCAGAAGAAGCTAATAATCGTTTGCGCCTTGGAGATTGGGAGGGTGATACGGTTGCAGGCATAAATGGGAAAGCTTGTCTGGTAACATACGTGGATAGAAGGAGTCGATTTCTAAAGTGTACAAAAATAAAAAAGAAAAAAAGTTGCCACGTAAAAGAAGCAACAATCAAGCTTCTTAAAAATGAACCCTTGTGCACAATAACACCAGACCGTGGAAAAGAATTCTCTTCGCATGCAGAAATAACCGAAGAGTTAAATCAAGTCCAATTTTATTTCCCGTATCCCCAACACCCATGGGATAGAGGAACAAATGAAAATACAAATGGATTATTAAGGGAGTATTTTCCTAAAGGAATGGACATAACAGACATTCCAGAAGAGTATATTCAAGAAAAAGTAGATGAACTGAATAAACGTCCCAGAAAATGTTTAGGATATAAAACACCATATGAAGTGTATTATTCGGAAACGTTGCACTTAATTTGACAATTCAAGGTTTAAAAAAGAAGACAGCCGTCTTCTTAGTCTTGTCTATTCTCTTTTGCCTTTTTCAATGAATCTAATAATAGAGATGGATCGATAAAAGTCTTTTCTTTTTCTTCTTCTATCTCATTGATTGAAGAATTATAAATATCGAAATAATCCTGATAAAGATCCAGGTTATCTTCAGCTGTGATCTTAGCACCGAATAATGCTTCCGGATGACTCGCAATCAATTCCGCGTTAATTGGCTTTGCCCCGGAGCTTGCCTGCCAGTCTCCCTCTGGTCCTACTAATCGATAGTCATTATTGATGTGATCATCGGCACGATCAGTATAGATGAATTTTTCCATCATCATAGGAATATACATTTCTTCCGGATACCAGGCCATCTTAAAGGTATTGGATACATACTCAAAGTGGACAACAAGTTTTTTTACCGTTTCATTGGACAACATAAACCATGGACTTCCAATCTGATAGGCATCTTCCACTTTTCTCTTTAAACCCAGTTTAGAAAATAAGACCGCATTTCCTCTTGTCAGTCCCCGAATAAATTTGCTGGTGGGGAAGGCTAAAAGGTTTGTGAACATGTAATAACGATCTGCCTTCTTTTTTAATTCCGGCGTTTCTTTTGATGCCACATAATAATAATCTTTACCGGGGTTCTTCTCTAAAAATTCAACAATTTCTTTTCGGCTCTTTAATGGCATCATACCATCGGTCAAATTGATAAAATAATCGAATTGATCGTATTCCAGAGCTTCCTTCATTTGTATGATCGTACCCCTTGCCAGTGATAAATCACCTTCCTGTGCAAATTCCTGTGTATGGGAAATATGAACTCTTGGATGATCAGCAAATACAAAAGCGACTTTATCTCTTAAATCATTGTCATTAATCATGATAAAGGCATGATCGTTTTGTTTGACAAGCTGGTTCAATGTCTCAATAACTTCATCATAGTCTCTTTCCGAATGAATCAAATAGGCTATTTTCATACTGTTTACCACCTTTTACAAAGGGTATTATATCATAAAATGAAAAGGTTCAAAGACAAACTCATTGACTTAAACATTATAATGTTATAATCTTTGTATAGGAGGAGTTTATGAAGATCACAGAAGCAAAATGGATAGAAGATTTCAAAGAGGGAAAGATTAACGGAGAAACGGTTGAAGTTTCCTATAAGACGTATGAACAGGCAAAATCATTTTATGCCAAAGAAGGTGCGTCTTTACCAGATAATACTTTGATGTACACGGTCTATACTTGTCATACAAGAAATGATCATACGCAAAATCTAAACTGGGGATTAACAGTTATGGAACCGGTTTGTGTAGCACAAGAATGTAATGTGACAAGAGGTCATTTTCATGAAGATGAGCAGTGTGATGAAATCTATGTTTGTCAAAAAGGAGAAGGACTTCTACTATTGATGGATGAAAAGGGACAATGTCATGCCGAAAAGATGAGGGAAGGAAGTATTCATCATATTGATGGTGCTTTTGCGCATCGACTTGTCAATACATCCGATTCCAAGCTGGAAGTCATGTGTTGTTGGCCAATCAATGCCGGACACGATTATAAACGTGTGGAAAATATGCCTTTTTCTGTTCGTGTATTTAAGGAAGATGGCAAAATAACGATAAAGGAGAATAATTAAGATGAGCTATTTAAATTTTGAATCAAAATATGACAAGTTTCCAAAAACGAAAATAAAAAATCATAAGGCCATTCGCGGCTACGATGCGATCTATGAGGAATTGTCTTCCAAGATCAAAGAGAATGATACATTGGTATTTGATTATTACCCAGGTGTTGATGAAGAAGAAGTGATGCAGCTGATTCATCGTTTTGATGCTTCTTGTTTGATTGCCAGCTATGATTTATTTAAGGAAGAAGCCGTCATTACAGAACAGATGAAATACCATCTAACAGAGGATCGTGTGTTCGGAAAGATGTATTACGGCGATTTTATAGATTTTATCGATGAAGATAAATTGAAGGAAGCTCAGGAAAAGGTTCAACAAGCCAACGGTTTGACCATCGTATATGGTGTAGGGGCCTCTTTAGTGACGACTGGTGATATTCTGGTGTATTTTGATATGGCTAGATGGGAAATCCAGCTGCGTTATCGAAAAGGGATGACCAATTATAAAACCAACAATCCGGATGAAGATATTTTACGTAAGTATAAAAGAGCTTATTTTATTGAATGGCGTATTGCGGATAAACATAAGGCAAGACTTTTTGAAAAATTCGATTATGTCATAGATACGAATAAACAGAATGATCCAAAGATGATTACCGGACAAGCATTCTGTGACAGTCTGGCACAATTGGCTACGAGACCGTTTAGAACCGTTCCTTATTTTGATCCAGGTGTATGGGGCGGACAATGGATGAAAGAAGTTTGTCATCTGGATAAGAAACAAAAGAATTTCGCATGGAGTTTTGATGGTGTACCGGAAGAAAACAGCATTCTTTTTGATTATGATGGTGTTGTCGTAGAACTGCCGTGTATGGATTTGGTGTTGTATCAGCCAAAGGCACTGTTAGGGGAACAGATTTATGCTCGGTTTGGGGCAGAATTCCCAATTCGTTTTGACTTTTTGGATACGATGGGTGGTCAAAATCTTTCTTTACAGGTACATCCGGTCACAGAATATATCAAAAAGAATTTTGGGATGACTTATACACAGGATGAAAGCTACTATATCTTAGATGCCGGTGAAGGCGCCTGCGTTTATCTGGGGTTAAAAGAAAACATCGATAAAGAACAGATGATCAAAGATCTGCGTAAAGCGCAAAAGGGAGAGATCGTATTCGATACCGAAAAATACATCAATAAATTTCCGGCAAAAAAACATGATCATTTCTTAATTCCGGCCGGTACTTGTCATTGTTCCGGAAACAATGCGATGGTCCTGGAAATCAGTGCTACACCTTATATCTTTACTTTCAAGCTTTGGGATTGGGAGCGTTTAGGATTGGATGGAAAACCACGCCCGGTTCATGTAGAGCATGGTAAAGAAGTTATTCAATGGTATCGTACAACTCCTTGGGTCAAAGAGAATCTGGTCAATGCGGTTTATGAAGTCAAAGAAGAAGCAAACGATTGTAAGGTGGAGCATACCGGCCTTCATGCCCTGGAATTTATTGAAACCAGACGTTATACAACGGATCATATTACAAATCATGATACACAGGGAACGGTTCATGTGTTAAACTTAATTGACGGTAAAGAGGCAATCGTGGAAAGTCCGGATCATGCCTTTGAACCATTTGTCGTGCATTATGCCGAAACCTTCATCATTCCGGCTCAGGTAGGAGCCTACACGATTCGACCTTATGGCGAAAGTGAGAATGAGGAAATCAAACTGATTAAAGCCTACGTACGTTAGGAGGAATCTTATGAATATTGACAGAGAGTCGCTTCCTCTCTATCTGCAAGTCAAGATGACACTAAAGGAAGAGATAGAAAATGGTAAATATCCTCGGGGCAGCTTAATTCCCGCCGAGCCTCAGCTGGAAAAGATCTTTCATGTCAGTCGAATTACGATTCGACAGGCTATTACCGAATTGGAAGCGGAAGGTTATGTCAAAAAAGCACGGGGAAGAGGGACTACCGTCACTTACAGCTCACGTATCAATGAAAGTGCCAATGCGATTCGCAGCTTCACAACTGAAATTTTGGAACGTAAGATGAAACCGGGGACATCATATGTCACGCTAAAAAAGATGAAACCATCTAAGAGCATTCAAGATATGTTGGAGTTGGAAGCTAAAGAAGATGTTTATCAGTTGATTCGTATTCGTACGGCCAACGATAAACCGATCGTTCTTTTTGAAACTTATATTCCAGGACATCTTGAATTATCGATGGATCCAAAAGCTTTTGAGGATTCAATGTATGATCAATTTGAAAAAGCGAATATTGGAAAACCGAGCGTGATCAAAGAAACATTTTCCAGTATGTTGGCCGATATGGCATTGTCCAAAGCTCTTCATATCAGCAAAGGAAGCCCGATTTTAAAGCGTATTCGTCTGTCGTTAAACGATCGTAACGAACCCATCGAATATACGATTTCTTATTACGATGGCCAAACATACGAGTATTCGATTGAATTACATCAAAGATAAAAAGGAAAAGAGAAATCAACTTTCTTCCGGTTGATTTCTCTTTTTAATGAGATAGGCTTCCACATCATGAAGTCTTTTCTTTAACTTTCTTTCCAGGATCATTTTCTTGAGTCCCTGAAATTCTAATTCTTTGTGGTTGGCATCAAAGTTAGATTCTATATAAGTCACTTCACATTTTTGATCATCGATCGGCTTCAACTTGTATTCGGTAGCACTGGAAACCGATGCCGATGAGTAGGTCGTTCGAATATGTTCCGGTTCTTTTAAATGTGTTACTTTGACCTTTGTCTTTTCCTGCTGCTTGCCTGTTGTCTTCATGTTTGTTTTATAGGATGTGCCTTCTTTGACTTCTTTGCCGGAGGCACTATCGGCCAACTCTAAATTGGCCTGAATGCTGGAAACGACAAAGTCATAGAATTCCTGAGCACTAACCTTTAGCGTTACTTGAATCTGCATAATAAACACTCCATTCCTAGTCAATATCATATCATGGTTCGACTTAGATTTCAGTATGTCATTTGATTTCAATGCGGGAATATGGTATAAATGAAGAAACTGGTTTTTATGTTCCTCCCAGTATAATAATAGGCGACAGACAGAAAATTTCTTTTTTTGTGTGGTTTTGTCTAGGGAGGCAAAACTTTTTTTATGCAAAGGAGAGATAGCTTGAAACGAAAAGTTATATTGGATTGTGATCCGGGAATTGATGATAGTTTGGCGATCATGTTGGCTTTATCCAGTTCAGAAATCGAAGTGATCGGCATTACGGTTGTTGCAGGAAATGCTCCGGTAGTGATGGGATATCAAAACGCCAAAAAAGTGCTTAAACATATGGGGCGTCTAGATATTCCTGTATATATAGGGGAAGAAAAGCCTTTGATCAAAGACTTTGTGAATGCTTTGGATACGCATGGCAGTGATGGTCTGGGAGAAAGCTTTTTACAACAGGTCATTGATCAACCACCTTTAAAAAGTGCTGTTGATTTTTTCCGGGAAAGCTTACACGAGCAGTCGGTTTCTGTGATCGCATTAGGGCCTTTGACCAATCTGGCTAAGCTGATTGAAGCTGATGTTTCTGCTTTTGCCAAGATCGAACAGCTTGTGTCGATGGGCGGCAGTTATAAAGCGCATGGTAACTGTTCGCCGGTTGCCGAATATAATTACTGGGAGGATCCGGAAGCAGCACACATCGTTTTTCAACAAATGAAGAAACTGCATAAGAAAATTCATATGGTTGGGCTGGATGTAACCAGAAAGATCGTTTTGACACCGACTTTGTTAGAGTATATTAAGAGGTTGGATGAAAAACAGGGTGAATTTATTTCCAAGATCACCAAGTTTTATTTTGATTTTCATTGGCATTGGGAACACATTATTGGCTGTGTGATCAATGATCCTTTAGCGGTAGCTTATTTCTTAAAGCCTGATCTTTGCCAAGGCTTTGAAGCTTATACAGATATTGAAACGCAGGGGATTGCCCGAGGACAAAGTATAGTCGATGCCTATGATTTCTACAAAGAAGAAAAGAATGTATATATTTTGACTAGTGTAGAGGTGAAAGAATTCTTTTATTTCTTTCTTGAGCGCATACTACATTTAAAACGAGAAGAGCTTTCGTATTTGGAAGAAATCTTTAAGGGAGAAACCGCATGAAAAAAACAAATTCAGTCTATAAAATTTGTTTGATTGCATTAGCGGTCGTGATCAATATCATAGGAGGAAATATCGCCCTTTGGCTTCACCTTCCTATTTATTTAGACAGCATGGGTACCATCTTGATAGCAATTTTATTAGGGCCGTTTTATGGAATGCTTCCTAACGTATTAAGCGGTTTTATCTTTGGTCTGACAACGGACATCTATTCTCTGTATTATGCACCGGTAGGGATCATGCTTGGATTTATGACCGGTATGATCGTAAAAGATCAAAAGAAGAGATCTATAGGTTCTCTTGCCCTGCAGGCTTTGTGGATCAGTATTCCGGTTTCTTTGTTAAGTGCCTGTATTACAGCGGCTTTGTTTGGCGGAATTACTTCATCCGGCTCTACAGTCCTTGTGCAACTATTGGCCAAAACACCATTAGGGTTGATGGGAAGCTGTTTTGTGGTACAGTTTGTAACAGATTATATAGATCGTTTGGTTAGTTTATGGCTTATGATGATGGTAATTCAAAAGCTTCCATTATCAATTCTTATGCGATTTCAGCAAAATAGGGTATAGCGAGCTTGAAAGGCTCGTTTTTATTAGATTTTATACAAATTTAAGGTTGTACTTTAAATTCGTATAAAATTGAGAGAAAGAATGATTGAGCGTATTTCTATGAGAATATGCAAAAAGATTTAGAAGCATCTGCACTAAGTGTGGGTAGAAATCATCTAAGCTCATAAGATAGTTTGATTTCATAGTATAACCGGGAACATACGATCATGATCATACCGATAAGATTCTGTATATTCCTGAATCCATATGACTTTCGTATCAACACTTTGATCTTGTTATTGATGGATTCTATACGCGCATTCGATAATCCATGTCTTACGGTCGCAATGATCGCGTCCTTATGTCGCCGTATCTTTTTGCTTAATTCTACAAATGGTTTCAGCTTGCTTCGACATGCCCATGACAACCAGGCTTTTAATTCTTTCTCTATTGTATCCTTCCTGCACTGAAACACTTTTCTTAGTCCTTCTTTTAACTGATATCCTCGAAACATCTTCGGATATAGTTCTTTGATCTCATCTAAACAGGATTGTTGATGCTCTGTTAGATTCTCAGGATTCTTGCCAAGTGCAACTCTTGAAGCCCGACAACTCACACCGCAAGGCAATGATGATATTCTCAGCCAATCCTCATCCCTCTTCCATAACAAAGAACAATGCATCCACTACCTCAGAACACTCTGGGATGATCCGGCGATGTGCCCAGCCCTCAACTACATCGAAAGAGCCTATCCATCCATCTATCACACGCCAGAAGAAAGACAACCATCACTGAAAGAAACGGCAAGAGATACATATTATGCTGCCTTTGCCCTCGACAATGCAGAAAAAACCAATCCATCTCATATATACAAAGAAAAGCAAAAGTAATGTAAATGTATTGTGTAATACAATACATGAGCATTATAATTATGGTGAAAGAAAGAGGTGATCCCTGTGTCAGCATCAGAAAACATGGTCAATATCAGTTTCAGAGCCAGTAAAGAAGACAAACAGGCAGCAGAAAAAGTATGCAAGCAACTGGGACTCTCTATGTCCACAGCCCTTAATATCTTTATCAAAGCAGTGGGAAGAGAACAGCGGATACCATTTGATCTTACACTTGACCCTTTCTACGCTCCAGAAAATATGGCCTATATTAAGAAACAAATTGAGGATGTGCACAACGGAACAATAACCTTGGAAGAACACGATCTCATTGAGGACTAGATATGCGCAAATTATTATGGACATCCGATGCATGATGGCAAAACGATAATTACACAAAAAGAGAAAAGCCCGGTGACTCGGGCTTTTCTTCTATGATGAGAATATGAATGAAAAACATGTCTATATCCTCCTTACCATCATCATGTATACAAGTGCCATCGTTGCTTATGTGACCACAAACAATGTTGCACTACTCATTACCTTTGCTAGTATGTCCCTTCTTGCATACTTCACACTGCTTCATTTTCAACAAACCACTTGCACAAAACCTAGTAACCAAGTAGACTAGATACCAAGAAACCAAGATAGCTAGGAGAGTGTGACTCATGAAGAGGCAAAAACCAGAAACCATCGGAATCGTCAAAGAAATCTTGTGGTTTCTTCTCGGGCTATGCCTACCACTGATCGGCTTCGTTATTGCTATCCACCACGGCTACCCCGAAGGAAGCCAAGCCTACTGGGCATCAGGAAAACTCGCATTCTTTGGCACCGTCACATTCCTGATTATCCTGGGAATCAAAGCGCTTCTTGGCATCTGAAAGGAGAAATAGACGATGGCACGTCAACAAACAAAACGTATCGGACGAGCAGGAAAGATAGGCTGGTTTTTAGCCGGATGGCTTCTACCACTCATCACCCTGTTCATTCTCTTCAAAATCTACCCTGATGGCAGTCAAGCACAAACTCAAGCTGCCAGAGCTAACCTCCTGGGATTTCTTGTAGTCATCATTCTCAACATCATCTACCGCGTGATACTCAACTAGATAACCATAAGGATACGTACAAAACACAAAAACACAAGCAGCGCTAGAAAGGAAGGAAGTATTATGATGCACCCACTTAACCCTCGTAAATGGTACTTCACCGTCTACTTCGATGAAGAAAAATGCAAACGCAATCACTACAACCCACAAACCCTCTATGACTATATAGAAAAGTGCGCCGATGTCCTTGAGATAGAACGAGTAGACAACGCCACATGGCAACCGCGTTCCGACCTCAGCGGAGCACGAATCTCACTTGCTATGTCCCTTCTTGTCGATCAAGAATGGTTCATCAACAATGTTGAAAAGGTCATCTATCACGAAGGTGGGGATCAGGGATACAATCTCATTGACGACCTTAAAGATATTGCCCCATATCGTCTGCGTGGAAACTTCTAATCATATAGAAGGGAGATTGCAGTGTATGATGATGCAACTACTCGTAAAGCCATCAACTTTGACCTGGATACACGCAAGCTCAAAGAACTCTATCCTTCCACCTCACCAAACGGATGGAGACAAGCCTGGGCACAGATAGCATCTTTTCTCAAAGAGCATGGATTTATCCATGTCCAATACTCCGGCTATCAAAGTATCGAACCTATCCGCACCAATAAAGTCATATTTATCATGGAAGAACTTCAAAAAGAGTACACATGGTTTCGTGACTGTGCTACCAGCGCCGATGTCACACTCGTCACCGACCGCTATAACATTCTTGAGCACCTTCAAAATCAGGGAACAAAAAAGCCTGTATTTGGCGACTTCATAGACCCAACCAAAACTGAAACACATGAAGTAGAAACCATAACCCTGGATGTGGTTTCTCGGGAATCCCGCGATGCAGCAGCAAACCTCAACAGCCCATCCAGACAACAACCGAATGATAGAGACGAACGATAAAATGAGGGTGAACACCAAACAGTGCTCACCCTCATCATTATTTATGCCCACAAGACTACAGAATAAAAGTCGAAAGCCACACAACCAGCAGCGAACTCGCAACACTTGCTGCACCAACTTTCATCATCATGCCAAGCACCGATATCTTCGAGAACCGCTGCAATCGCTCCACACGAGTCATCGCCTCTTTTGAAGACACCTTTACCAACTTGGCAAACGAATCCGTCAAGGTCTTCATACTCTCTTCCGCTGCTTTCGTCGCTGTATTATGTGCTTTACCAACACCCTGTTTCACAGCCTGCGTAGAACGACGATCCACATCTTCCAAGCTCTTCTGAAGCGCATTCATTCTACTCGTCAGCTCCGACAACTCATCAATCAAACTACGAACATTTTCACCTGCTACGTCACAGTCATGCTTCAAATTTGATTTGCAGCGGTTGCAATATTGTTGCAGTTAGCAAACGACTGGGACACGAAAATGTTGAAATCACATTAGAAACCTACACTCATTTGATTCCTAAAAAAGAAGACGAAGCCATGTGTATTGTGGAGCGATTTTCTCAAAATCTTCTCAAACAATTGTAAAAAATAAAAAAACTCCTTTATATAAAGGAGAATTGTTCAAGTGGCGTCCTCGGAGGGATTCGAACCCCCGACCGTGCGCTTAGAAGGCGCATGCTCTATCCAGCTGAGCTACGAGGACAGCAACGATATATTACCATATTTGTGGTATAATTACAATTGTGAGGGAAGAAAAAAATGGAGAAAGAACAAGAACATAGAAAGGGCTATCTGTTTGGCGGCTGGTATATTGATGAAGAGTGTACAAAACGCTTAAATCCAGGCGGGATTTTGCCTACAACAATGACATTATATGATAAATGGATTCCGATATGGTATAAAATACATTATGATTTGGATGGAGGAATGAACTCTCGTTTAAATCCACAATTTTTAAATATTGAGTCTGGTGTTTTACGTTTATATCCTGCCAAAAAAACAGGGATGGTATTTGATTATTGGAGCTTGAATGGTCAAAAGATCCATGTGATTCCGGAAGGACAAAGTGAAGAAATTACTTTGAAGGCGCATTATCGTTCCAGAAGCAAAGTTTCTTTTGAATCCAATGGCGGAGGGAATATTGAACCTAAACTGGTGGATTCTAATGGATATCTTAAACCATTTCGACATCCGTTAAAACTGGGACATGAGTTTTGCGGATGGTATTATGATTCTAAGTTTAAAAAGCCATTCTCCTTTGATCAAGTGATCAAAGAATCCTGCACTTTATATGCAAAGTGGGAAGTAGCGATATACCACATACGTTATAATGCCAATGGTGGTTTATCATCGCGTAAAAATCCACACGTCTATACATATTTCAATTCTGATATAGAACTTTTGCCAGCATATAAAAAAGGGTATGTTTTTGATGGATGGTTTGATCAAAGAGGAAATCCGTTAAAGAAAATCTATGCACATAGTATTGGAGATAAGTTTCTAATTGCACATTTTCACAGAGAAGATCAAGAAGTAGGAACAGGATAGGATGTTAAAAATTTGACATCCTATCTTTTTTTTTGAAAAGTTGGCAACGTTCATAAAGATAAATTGAGAAAATATCAAAATAAAGATCATTATCTGGTATTTCAGTGTTTTTTATAAACTATGTTGATAATTCAGAGTCGTGATAAAAACACGTTTAAATTCGCTAACTAAATCATATGAACCATTTTCAAAAGCCCAAGTGATAGATACACTTCTAAGACCGTGATAGAGGGAAAAGGCTATGTCTTCCGGTTTACTGGTGTTTTGTATTTCTTTTTGACTCTGTGCATTTTTTATTAATTGGACTGCAATTGGATATAAATACATATCGTTGGGAAAATGAGTTGATGAATCTTCTAAAGATTGTATATATAACTGTTTGATGAGATGAAAACCATAAGATTGGCTGTTTTCACAATATACACGCATAAGAGTCCATAAAGTTTCTATGTTATTGTTTTGTGTTACCACAGTTGATAAAAGGTTTTCCGCGTGCATTCCAAGATAATCATTTAAACCAGTTAAAAGAGCACCTTTTGATGAAAAATGATAATAAAAGGTGCGTTTTGTTATTTGGCAAGCTTTGCAAATCTGTTGAATCGTCACTTTTTCATAACCATATTTTTTAAATAATTCTATAGCTGTATCTCTTATCAATTCTTTTGTTTTTGATTCCTGATGGCTCATTATATCCTCCTATTTTATATATGTAAAGAAATTTTTTAGAACATTTTCATTCATAAATATAACATTAAAAAATTTTTTGAACAAACTTTTTAAAAAGGCATTGACAGAAAGCGTTTACAAAAGTATTATGTATTTGTTACCGCGGTATAATAAATATGTATCAATAGTATAAAGGAGGAGTCATGCAACTTTTTGAATCTGTTCAAATTGGAACAATGCGATTAAAGAACCGCATTGTATTGGCCCCTATGGGAACGACGACCGATCAATCTTGTGCGTTCAATGCGTATGATTTAGCTTATTATGAAGAAAGAGCTAAAGGTGGGGCTGGACTGATCATGACAGGAGCAGTCAGTGTATCCGATGAATTTGAACCTCCGGCATGTCAATTACTAAACAGTAACAAACACGTTTATATGCTACATCGAATAGCTGAAAGTGTACATGCCTATGGGGCTAAATTTGCGATACAGTTATCTCCAGGAATCGGTAGGATGAATTGGATAGATCCACATACGGCCCCTTATTCTGCCAGCCCATGTCCAAATTATTACAATCCGGAGTTGATTTGTAAAGAATTACCGATTGAAGGTATTCATAAATTAGTAAAGGCAATGGGTGAATCAGCCAAGTTAGCTAAAGATGCTGGTGTGGATATGATTGAAATTCATGGGTACGGTGGTTATCTGATTGATCAGTTTATATCTTCAAAATGGAATCATCGAACTGATGAATATGGTGGTAGTTTTGAAAATCGACAGCGTTTTCTTTTTGAGATTATAGATGAAATCCGAAAAACTTGTGGAAAGAATTATCCGATAGCTGTAAAAGTTACGTTGGATAGTATGGATGACGATGAAAAACCGTTAGAAGAAGGTTTATCAATTATAAAACGATTGTCGCAGAGTGGTATAGATCTAATTCATTATGGACGAGGTTCCTATTCTTGTCGATGGCGTATGGTCAGCAGCGTTTATCAACATCCAGGATTTGATTTAGAAGCTGCAAGACTGGTTCGTGAAGTAAGTGGAAAGGTGCCGGTTATGGCACATGGCAAGTTGAATCATCCTGATGTTGCCAATAAAGCTATATCTGACGGATTAGTTGATTTAATAGCTATTGGGCATGGTTTAATTGCTGACCCACATTGGCCAAATAAAGTCAAAGAAAATCGATTAGATGAGATTGTACCTTGTATAGGGTGTGGAGAGTGTCATTTTAATGCGATGAAAGGGCATCCTCGTCCTTGTGCAGTCAATCCGTTATGCATGCATGAAAAAGAGTATCAATTATATCCTGCTAAAACAAAAAAAAGGATACTTGTTTTAGGAGGCGGACCTGCCGGACTAAAAGCGGCGGCCATTGCAGCACAGCGCGGCTTTGATGTTACTTTATGGGAAAAAAATCAATATTTAGGTGGTGCTCTGGCAGCTGCAGCAGCCATGAAATTTAAAAAGGATGTTAAAGATCAATTGGAATATCTAATTCGCCAGGTAAAAAAATATAAAGTAGATATTGTGCTTGAAAAAGAAGCAATCTTGGAAGATGTACTCAGTTTTCATCCAGATCGTGTTATTGTGGCAATTGGAGCCAATCCGGTAGTGATTCCAATCAAGGGCCATGACCTTCCACATGTAACTACTGCTATACCTGCTTTACTTCATCCGGAAACGGTCAAACAAAATGTAGTGATTATTGGTGGCGGTGAAGTTGGATGTGAAATGGGAGTTGAATTCGCATCAAAAGGAAAAAAAGTAACGATTGTCGAAATTGCCGAGGATATATTGATGGCTCCTTCTTTTGTTGCCAACAAACAGAATATACGCTATATGGTAGAGCATAGCTTACTACATGTTCTGACATCTTGTGCCACAAAGGAAATCAAAGAAAAAGAAGTAATTGTCGAAGTAAATGGAAATCAAGAAGTGCTTAAAGCAGATACAGTGATTTTTTCAACCGGTTTTCGAAGTGAACACAGTTTATTTGAACAATTAATTGATAAAAATATCGATGTTGTTGAGATTGGTGATTCTCAAAAGCCGGGAAAGGTTATTGATGCGATTCATCAGGGGTATCACTGTATGCGCGTTTATGAAGGATAAAAGGAGAAAAAGATGGGAAAATATACTAATTTTGCCACTTCTATATTAAATGAAGTAGGCGGAAAAGATAATATTGTAACTGTTACACATTGTCTGACAAGACTTCGTTTTAAGTTAAAAGATGAAAGTGCAGCCAATGAAGAAGCTTTAAAAGCATTGGATGGTGTAATCACTATTGTGAAATCTGGAGGACAATTTCAGGTTGTCATAGGAAATCATGTCAATCTGGTCTATGCCGATTTATGTGAAATATTAGGGATTACAGATCAAAACAACAATGAAAATGTAGAAGAGGAAAAGCCAAAAGGAATTATAAATCGTTTAATTGATATCATCTCTTCTTGTTTTGCGCCAATCTTAGGCCCAATGGTTGCTTGTGGTTTATTTAAAGGTATAAATGCACTGTTAGTTTGGGCTTTAGGTGCAACATATAGTGCCAGTGGTGTTTATTTAGTTTTTAATGCCATTGGAGATTCGATTTTCTATTTTATGCCGATCATGTTGGGATATTCTTCCGCCAAGAAATTTAATGTTAATATCGTTGTAGGTATGTTGATCGGTGCTACTTTGTGTTATCCAAGCATCCAGGCAGCAACTCTATCTGCAGGAGAAGCGTTGGGAACAATCGGCTTATTTGGGGATTATTATACGACATTTGCTGGAATTCCTATGATAGCGGCGAATTATACAACTTCGGTTATCCCGGTAGTTGTCGTAGTTGCATTTGCTTCCTGGATTCAAAAATGGGCAAAGAAATTTGTTCCCGATATGATTCAGAGCTATTTTGTCCCATTCTTAGTTTTGTTGGTTTCGTTACCGATTGGTTTGCTATTGATTGGACCGTTAGTACAGCTGTTCACAAACCTGCTATCGATGGGATTTACAAATTTGTTTAACTTTTCACCGGTGTTGACAGGAATCGTACTTGGATTCTTCTGGCAAGTTTTGATTATTTTCGGTTTACATTGGTCTGCTGTTCCGGTTGCCATGATCAACTTAGGAAATTTAGGATATGATACTTTATTACTTGTTACACATCCAGCTGCTTTTGCGCAAACTGCCGCTTTAATTGGAATGTGTGTAAAATTAAAGAATAAAAAGAAGAAAATGATGGCTGTTCCGGCAGTTATTTCTGGTTTATTTGGAATCACCGAGCCTTCAATTTATGGTTATACTCTTCCGGCTAGAATTCCTTTTGTAGCTTCTATGATCGGAGCTATGGTGGGAAATGGAATGATGTGTGCTTTTGGTGTGAAACGTTATATTATGGGAGCTGGTGGTATTCCAGGAATGGTGAACTATATCTCACCAGAAGGGGATGTATCTGGCGTTGTATTGGCGGCAGTTTCTATTTTAGTTGCTATGGTGATCTCTTTTGTATTAACCATTGTATTATGGAAAGATAAAGAGGAAGAACAAAAGGTAATGAATGTGAAAAGTTCAACTATTCCAAGCATTGATGTCAATGAGGCGGAAGTAGTTTCTCCGTTGCAGGGAGATGTTATCTCTTTAAGTGCTGTTAAGGATCCTGTGTTTGCCGGTGGTGCTATGGGAAATGGTGTAGGAATTATTCCAACCGATGGTAAAGTAACAGCACCTGTTAGCGGAATTGTCTCTACCTTATTTCCTACAAAACATGCAATTGGAATAACAGGAGATAATGGAGTGGAAGTTTTGATTCATGTTGGAATGGATACAGTAAACTTAGAAGGACGCGGTTTTACCACATATATTCAACAAGGCGATCATGTAAATAAAGGACAACTTTTAATGGATGTAGATCTAAATGTTATCAAAGAAGCCGGATATGAGATACAAACACCAGTCATTATTACGAATACAAATGATTTTAAAACTATTGAAATCACAAAGACAAGCTCTGTTAAAAACGGAATGCCATTATTTGAAGTAGTTCGTTGAATAAAATGTTAGAAAGGATATTTCTATGGGATTTGGTAAAGATTTTTTATGGGGTGGCGCATTAGCTGCCAATCAATGTGAAGGTGCTTATTTGGAAGATGGAAAAGGATTATCGATTGCTGATATGATGTTGGGAGGAAATGTTGATACACCACGTATGTTTTGTCCTCAGCTGCAAAAAGATGCCTTTTATCCTTCTCATGACGCAATAGATTTTTATCATCATTATAAAGAAGATATTAAATTATTTGCCGATATGGGTTTTAAAAGCCTTCGTACTTCCATCAACTGGGCGCGCATTTTTCCTAATGGAGATGACAAGCAGCCAAATGAAGCAGGCCTCCAGTTTTATGATAATGTCTTTGATGAATGCTTAAAATATGGAATCGAACCAGTTATTACCCTTTGTCATTACGAGATTCCGTGGGAAATTACCAAACGCTACCAGGGGTTTTATGAGCGAAAAACCATTGACTTGTTTGTTCGTTATGCGATAACTTGTTTTGAGCGCTATAAGGATAAAGTAAAATATTGGATCACATTTAATGAGATCAATGGGGCTACATTGCCGGTTGGGCGATATAACGGTGTTGGATTAGTAGAAAAGGAAGATTTAAAAAGTAAGGTTCCAATTCCAAAATCACAGTTAAAGGATGTACCACAAAAAAGATGGCAGGCTTTACATCATGAATTTGTTGCCAGTGCCAAAGCGGTAATAGAGGGACATAAAATCAATCCGGAATTCAAGATAGGCTGCATGATTTGTCATATTCCCTGGTATCCTTTAACACCTTCTCCAGAAGATGAATTAATAGCACAGGAAAAAAATTTAATGTTCAATGATTTATGCGGTGATGTTCAGGTCAAAGGAATTTATAATCCGATTGCGCTTGCAAAATTGAAAGAAGACGGTATTGACTTATCTTTTATTACAGAGGAAGATCAACGAATATTGAGGGATGGTTGTGTGGACATGTACACTTTCTCCTATTATATGAGTAATTGTATCTCGGCAGATCCAAACGCAACAAAAATTAAAGGGAATCTTTCCGGCGGCATCAAAAATCCGTATTTGGAAGTAACGGATTGGGGTTGGCAAACGGATCCGCTTGGACTCAAATGGACATTAAAAAAATTAGCTTCTCGCTATCCTGGAACACCTTTAATGATTGTAGAAAATGGACTAGGGGCTAAAGATATTGTAGAGGCAGATGGTAGTGTTCATGATGATTATCGTATAGAGTATTTAAAAATGCATATTGAAGCTATGAAAGAAGCGGTTGAAGAGGGTGTTCCTTTAATTGGTTACTTACCATGGGGACCTATTGACATTGTTTCTATGGGAACAGGTGAGTTTTATAAACGCTATGGATTTATTTATGTAGATCGACATGATGATGGATCTGGAAATTTCTCTCGCCATAAAAAAGATTCATTCGAATGGTATAAAACAGTCATAGAATCCAATGGTGAAATTCTTTAATAAGATAATAATAGGAAATGCAATTCTCGGTTATACCGGGAATTTTTTTGTAGAATGCAAAAACCTAACATTAATTTAGACCTAGATATTATAAGCATGAAATCTCCACTTTCAGTTATAAAACGGATATATATCCCCACCTTTTACCTTTATTTGGTTATAAAATAGCTATTCATTGACACTTTTATAAGGGGGGAGGTAAGATTTTCTTGACTTAGATTAGATTCGTACAGAAAGGGAGATTTATATGCTATTAAAAAGACGAAGAAAGGTAAGAAAATCCTTATTAGCTGTTTTTGCGTTTATAACGTGTATGGCAATGGGAATGACGCTGTTTTGGTCACAATCTAACATTGTATACGCAAGTGAAAATACAGCAGATCCATCAACTGCGATGAATTATCAAGAAACGTATAATCAGGGATCTACACAATATGCAGGCCGCATATGGACTGATAAAAGTGTAAGCACATCAGTACAGTATGGCAATACTGAATTGAAGGTGGACAAAGAAAAAGAAGATTTTTTAGTGACTTTCTCAGCTTTATCAAGTGCTCAAACAATCAAATCACAAACAGCATCTCCAATTGATGTCGTTTTTGTATTGGATTTTTCTGCAAGTATGACATGGGGTGTTGATAGCCAAAAAGTTTCGAATCCGGATGGCTCAGACTCTCGAATTAAATATTTAGTGGATTCTTTAAACAATACAATTGATACCTTAGTGAATGCGAATGAAAATAACCGTATAGGCATAGTGACATTTAATCGTGTTGGTCAGGTTTTTATGGATTTGACATCTGCAAAAGAGATTAAAGCTAAGAATATCAAGAATAAGAACTATTTAGAATTGGTTAATTTTTCTGGAACAAATGGTCAAGATGATGGACAATCAACAGTTGAAAATCATATAAACAATGATAGTAGAAAAACAGATTCTAAGACAAATATTCATTATGGCTTGAACGAAGCTATGCAGATGTTAATGGGTGTAGAAGATACAACAGTGATTATTGAAGGAAAAAACGTTCAAAGAATTCCGAATGTAGTATTGATGTCTGATGGTGCACCAACGACTATATTCAGTGACCAAGGATTGAAAGATTGGTGGGAAGACTTAAGTACCACCCAAAATGAATCTATTGGTTGGGGTGATAATTCTAATGCGTGGTCTGCCAATGGAATGTTGCCTATGATGACAGCATCTTATATGAAAAATGTTGTGACTGAACATTATTTTAATGATCAGATGAATATCTATACGATTGGTTTTAGTACAAATCAACAGACTGCTGAAATGGTTGAATTAGCTAACTTGGTTTTAAATCCTTTGGATAATTTTGATGGCCAGTCTAAAATTGAGGAAATTAATAGAATTTTTGAAGCTTGGGATAATTATGAAAACAATAGAGAAGCCACTGTTCATTATGTTACAAAAAGTGACAAGGTGGAAGATAGAGTTATTTATAACTATATCTTAAATCATCCATCAAAAAATGATATCACTACTTTAAAGTACAATACGGCATATTATCCAGCAAACAATTCTAGTGAACTAGATCAAGCTTTTGAATCAATTACTAATTCCATGGTTGATCAGGGGAAGGCACCTACAGAAGTTACAGGTGCTTTGACAAATAGTGGTTATATTACATATACCGATACTATCGGGGATTACATGGAATTAAAAGATGTAAAAGGATTGGTGATTGGAGATAAATTATTTGAAGGAAATTACGATAAAAATACAAATTCTATTACTTTAGATACTGCAAATGACATATTTGTAAACAATGTTTATGGGGAACAAGATTTACGCAATCTTCAAATTACTATATCTGAAACTGAAGAAAACGAAAGACAAGTCTTGACGATGAAGATCCCGGCTTCTTTGATTCCTATTGTACATGATATTGTTGAATTAGATGCTTCTGATTCTGTCACGGGGCAAAAAGAAGAAAAGATGTATCCAATGCGGTTAGTCTATAGTGTTGGTTTAAAAGAAGATGTACTTCAATCAGATGGTAATATAAACTATTCTGTCGTTTCAAACGATTATATTCAAAATCATATGGATGGAGAAGGAAATGTTCTATTCTTCAGTAACTATTATGATGGAACAAATTCCAGTTTAACCAGTAAAACAGCAGGAAATGCGTTTGTAGAATATGAACCGGCCCATGACAATAGCTATTATTTCATACAGGAAGATACACCGATTTACTTAGACAATATGGGTACAAGACATGCAACAAGTATTGATCCAGATACTACATACTATGTTCCATTTACCTATTATGAGAATCAACAGAAAGTCACGACTTATGAAGCTCGGCTTGGATCAATCATGAGTGGATATACAAAAAGTATAGAAAACTATGCTTATTTAGAGGCTGGTGCTCCACGTTTAGGAAATATTGCAGATTTCACAAAAGATAAGAGTCCAAATGAAACAAATACAGCTGTAACTTCATATGCACCTACTTTTCAATATCGCACGGAAGGGGATGCACAAAGTGGTACATTCCGAGTATATTTAGGAAACAATGGGGAATTAAAAGTTCCGACAGCTTCTTTAACAATTCAAAAAAATGTGACAGCTGATGAAGGTTTGACTGCACCGGATGCAACATTTACTTTCGAAATTACTTCTCAGGCAAAGAAGAGCACAACTGTAAAAGCTTATGTTACAGAAGAATCTAAAGAACCAGTAAGTATGGATGTAAGATTTGATGAAGATGGTAAAGCACGAGTTACATTACAGGAAAGCCAATCTATTGAATTCATGGGAATGGAAAAGGCTGACTATCAGATTCAAGAAATAAATATACCTGACGGATTTACACTAAAAGATGTATCCGGTGCTGATAATCTTACAGACGAAAATATTGCAAGTGGAACTGTAGGTGCAGGTGAGACTGTAGTATTCACAAACAATTATTCGGTAGATCCAGTTACATCGACAGATTTAAAATTACCATTAAGTGGTACAAAGACGATGGAGGGGCGTGATTTCCAATATGGAGACAGCTTTACTTTTACGATTGCAGCTGCACAAGCAACTCCAGATGCACCATTACCAAAGGATGAAAATGGTAAAGATGTAACTTCTGTAACCATTAACCCTGAATCAGAAAATGCGACAAATTTTAAATTTGATGGAGTTATAACATTCGATAAGCCTGGAGAATACCGATATATTATTCGAGAAAGTATTCCAACAGGGGATGAAAAATTACCTGGTGTGGACTATGATTCGGCAGTTTATCGATTGAATATTGTGATTAAAGATAATGGAGATGGAACGCTCGCATTAGCTGATATTAACGAGATTTCTGGAACAGTGGGAGGTTTAAGCTATCCATCCAATCCATTTATACAGAAATATGTAAATGGTGCGTTTGAAGCAAATCCAGTCAATACGATTGGTTTTGTAAATGATTATAATGCGGAAGAAGCAACTATTTCCATTCAAGGAACGAAAATATTAGATGTCATCCATAGTTATCGAAAATTAGTGGATGGTGAATTTACCTTTAAGATCGAAGGTTTAGGATCTAACAAAGATGGTGGTGATGTCTTTGATGATGATTCTACACAACCAATGCCACTCACAGAGGATGGAAATGTTAATACGACTGCACAAAATATTGCCAATGGTGATGTAAATTTTGGTGAGATGACATTCACACAGGATATGGTTGGTAAGACGTTTGGATACAAAATTACAGAAGTTTTATCACAGGATGTAACCTCTGAGCATCCAACATGGAATGGTTTGACATATGATACAAGTGAAAAGATTGTAAAAGTTACAGTTACTGATGATGGACAGGGAAATGTTGTTGCTACTGTTACGCCGAATGATGGTGAAGATGGAGTAGTAAATAATTTTACATTTACCAATACTTATGAACCTACATCTATCGTTATAGGTGATGAAACAAATGCCGGTATTCAGGTACAGAAGACATTATCAGGACGAGATTGGGAAAATGATGAAAGCTTTACATTTACTTTAACGCCGGTTGATAATGCACCGATGCCAGAGGGTGAAGACAATGATATCTTGACTTTGACAAAGCCGGCGAGTGGAAATGTGCAAAAGGGATCTTTTGGAAAAATTACTTTTGATGAAATCGGTGTGTATAAATATCAGATCTCTGAAGAGCTGCCGGATGGAGTAGATAAGGATCATCCATCCAAGAATGGTATTACATATGATACGCATGTAACAACTGCGACTGTTACGGTTACAGGAGAAAATGGTCAGTTAAAGGCTGACATTGCTTATACGGATGGAAATGTTGCCGCATTTACCAACACATATAGCACAACAGCCTTTACGGGAGTGCCGACAAGCTTTAATTTCACAAAAGAGTTAGTAGGACGTGACTGGACGAAAGAGGATGTATTCACCTTTACATTAACAGGTTTGGAAGGTGCACCAATGCCGGAAGGATCAAATGAGCAGACTAAGACGATTGAAGTTACAAAAGATACTGCCCAAGACTTTGACTTTGGTACGATTACCTATACACAACCAGGAAATTATCAGTATCAAGTAGTAGAAAATATTCCTGCAGAAACAAATGGTATCCTATATGATGATCATACAGCGAATGTAACTGTAGTCGTAGAAGATACGGGAGATGGAACATTGAGTGCTGTAGCGCAAGCACAACAAAATACGACATTTACCAATACGTATAGTACGACTTCGCTAGATTATGATGCAGTGGGAGCTTTACGTATTCAGAAGAACATGATCGGTAAATCTATTGATCAAGATGAGTTTACATTTACTGTTACGGCACAAGATAAAGAATCCAGTGAAAAAAATGGTCAGGAAATCACAAAAGTTACCGTGCCGGCACAAGAACAGATCAATAGTGATGGCAGCTATACTTCCATAATAAGTGTATTTGATTCGATGAAATTTGATCAAAAGGATATCGGAAAAACATTTACGTATTTAATCAAAGAAGTTATTCCGGATAACAAGCCTGGTTATACGTATGATCAAGCTGAACATACAGTGACAATCCGCGTATCGGATAATGGAAATGGTACACTTAGTGTTCAAACCACAGTGGATGACCAAGTCTTTGATCAAAACGCTGTTGTTGTGTTTAATAACCGTTATGATGCCAGTGGCACATTAGGCGGACAGGGTGCTACAAAAATTCAGGCTACAAAAACGCTAAATGGCCGTGACATGCTTGCTTCTGAATTTAACTTTGTCATAACGAACACAAAAGATGCCACTAAAACATCAGTATCGAGCGGTACAAACCAGTCTGCAGCGAATGGACAAGCAGCAAACATTGAATTTACACCGATAACTTATACAACCCAGCAGTTGAATGCAGATGTTGCCAATGGTTTAGCTATCAAAGAACAAAATACCTATATTTATAACTATACTGTGGAAGAAATGACACCAGTTACTGGTGTTCAAAGTGTACGATCCAGCTTTACATTTCAGGTGCAAGTAACGGATCAAGGTGATGGCACATTAGCTATAGAAGTCATCTATCCGGAAGGTACGACAGCCTTAGACTTTGTCAATGTTTATGGACAAAATGCCAAAGCATCCATTGATATGAAGGGAACCAAAGTCTTGCAGGCCAATAGCGGAGCGAATATACCGGATATCACAGGTAAATATCAATTTACGATTACCGGATCTGAGGGGGCACCGATGCCTTCGATCACAACCGTAACTAATGATGTTTCTGGAAATGTTGATTTTGGTTTGATTGAATATACGATGGAAAATGTATTCGGCAATGTCGAAGAGACAACAGAAGATACACAAGAAGTGGACGTATCTACACGCTCTAAGACATTTATCTATACCATTAGTGAATCGGGTGCTGTGGCTGGTGTAACCAATGATACAACTGTGAAGACCGTTAGTGTCACAGTGACAGATAATGGAGATGGTACATTAAGTGTTGTTTCCACTCCGACAGAAGGACCTAAATTCACATTTGTGAATGTATATCAAACTACGACTGTGACAAGTTCACCAACGGATGGCACAGTATCTATTCAAAAAGAATTGAAAGGTCAGAACTTAGAAGCTGGTCAATTTACATTCCAGATGAAGGATACAGCGGGAAATGTAGTCTCCGAAGCTACAAATGATGCCGATGGCAACGTTGCCTTTGCCCCAATCACCTTTGATAAAGCAGGTACATATCAATATTCCATCTCTGAGTTTAATACAGGAGTCTTGGGTATGAACTACGATACTTCTGTATATAATGCCGTGGCTACTGTTACGGATCAGGGTGATGGTACTTTAAAGGTAGAATGGACGGTTACTAAAGATCAAAAAGCAGTAGATTCTATCGTATTTAAAAATACGTATGCCCCAATCAGCAGTGCCAATGTACAGCTTGGTGCTATCAAGAAGTTAGAGGGTAAAGAGCTAAGCGATGGACAGTTTACTTTTGAGTTAAAAGATGAAGAAGGAAATGTCGTATCCAAAGCAACAAACAACGAAAAAGGAATGATCAACTTTGAACCAATTGACTTTGACAAAGCTGGTAACTACAGTTACACAATATCCGAAGTCAATGATGGGCAAGAAGGTATTCAATACGATGAAAGTATCTATGATATTGTAATCCATGTAGAAGATGATCACAAAGGACATATAGTTGTCACAACTTGTGACATCACGAAAGATGGAGAAGCACAAGAAGCTATCATCTTTACCAATGCATACCAGGAAAATGAGCAGCCAGGAAACGGAGGTCAAGAAGATCCAGGTCAGAATACAGATGGATCTGATACTGCTGCTAAGACAGGAGCGGGATTATTCATTAGCTTAATCGGCAGTGCCGTTTCTTTAATGGGACTCTTATTGGTATGGCGTAAACGAGCTTAATAAACACAAACAAAGGGACTTCGGTCCCTTTTGTCATATATTCATTGTTATAAAAATGTTATATGAATGAAATTTCCAATTATACATCATATGGCTATTGTATTTGAATTTAAATACGTTAAAATAATGATTAGGTTATTAGAGGGTGAGATACAAGGAGGATTCCAATGAAAAAGGTGGAACGTATTTTGTATGTCACACTTTCTGTACTTTTAGTATTGTGTACAGGTTTTTTATTCTATGAATTGATCACATTTAAGGCAATACCTAATCAATTTTTGTTCTTAGCTATTGCCGTTTTTTGCGTGTTGGATGTTTTGTTGATCTTATTAGTTAATTTCTATTTTAAAAAGAAGGTTGGACGAATCATCAGTGCTATTTTTATGGTCTTGATCATGGTTGTCAGTGGAACTGTTGGTTATTATGTGCAGGCCACCAATTCTATGTTGGAAAAGATATCAACACCATCAAGAGGCGCAAATATGGTATCGGTCATTGTCAAGGAGAGCAGTGATTATGAAACCATACAAGATTTGAAGGAAAAGACGATTGGTATGCTTTCGACGATTTCCAAAGATCGAACACAAGCCTGTGTCAAAGATATTGAATCACATCATGTCGATTTTGAAAGTCAGAAGTATGATTCTTTATCCGGTATGGTGAATGCGTTTTATAAGGATGAGGTAGAAGCCATTATCTTACTGGAGTCCAGTCGCTCGGCAATTACGGATATGGAAGACTTTGCTAACTTTAATCAAAATACGCGTGTGATCTTTCAAACAGAGATTGAAGTGAATAATAATACGGAAGCAAAATCTGTCGATGACATCACGAGTCATTCGTTTAATGTACTGATAACGGGTAGTGATTCTCGTGTCGATATTGAAGAAAATGCCCGCTCGGATGTGAATATGGTTGTAACAGTCAATCCGAATACGCAGACCATTTTATTGACAAGCATTCCTCGTGACTATTATGTGACAACCGTTTGTGATGCGGACGATGGCTGCCAAAACGGAGCTATGGATAAACTGACACATACAGGAATGAATGGTGTTAATACGACCAAGATGACAATTGAAAATCTTTTAGGGATCGAAATCAATTACACGTTTAAGGTAGGCTTTGACAGTGTAACCGAAGTGGTCAATGCTTTAGGTGGCATTGATGTTAATGTACCGGAAGAAGCCGCCGTTGCCAGTTCTACACAAACTAAAGGATTTAGTATTGCGGCAGGACAACAGCATATCGATGGAAAAACAGCTTTAAATTTCTCAAGAGAACGTTATGCCTATGTGGATGGTGACAGACAGCGAACCAGAAACCAGCAGATTGTTCTGATGGGAATCATTGATGACGTGACTTCACCATCGGTTTTGATGAATTATACATCACTGTTGGAAGCCTTGGGCAATACCTTTGAAACCAATCTCTCCAGTGATGAAATTGCCAGCCTGGTGCAGTTTCAATTGGATAAAAATCCGTCCTGGAAGATCGAACAATATATGCTGGATGGAACCGGTGATAGCTTGATGTGTGCGGAATTAGGAACAACAGCGTATGTCATGATTCCCGATCAGGCAACCGTCAAAGCAGCAAAACAGAAGATTTCCGATGTATTGCATGCCGATACATCGACAAGCGAATAAAGAGAAGGAGTATTACGGAATGAATGAAAAAATGGAAATGAACCAGGATGAAATGGAGATCGATCTAAAAGATCTCTTTAATGCCCTGAAGAAAAAAATCGTACCAATTGCCTTTACGTCCATTGTCTTTGCGATGATTGGATTGGTGCTTGCCACATTTATCATCCCGAAACAATACAGCAGTGAGGCTACGATTTATATCACACCACGAATCAGTGAACAAGGATCGATCGACTACAACAGTATTCAGACAAACTCTCGTATGGTCAATAACTATATGCAGATCTTGCAGGGAGAAACCATCACAGCACAGGTGGCAGAGAAAGTAGGATTGGAAGACTATAAGGAAGTATTAGATACTTTGACGATCAGTAATGCCACAGATACCGAATTGATCGATATTCAATCGACAACAACAGATCCACAATTAGCGTATGAAATTGTGGAAAACACCATTTCTGTTTTTAATGAAGAGATGTTGGATGTACTTCGTATTGATAACTTAGCTGTGATCAATGAACCTAAAGTCAATGAAAATCCGGTATCACCCAGTCGTTCGAAATTTACCCTGATTGGTTTTGCGGTTGGTTTGATCGTATCTGCCGGTATCGTAACGGTTTATTACTTGTTTGATAATCGTCTTCGTACACGAGAAGCCGCCGAAAATTATTTGGGAATTCCAGTATTGGCTACTGTGCCTTATAAAAGGTAAGGTTGTATGTCTTTTATAGATACACATAACCATTGTACCTGGGGGATTGATGATGGCATACAAACGCTTGAAGAATGCAAAGCTTTGTTTCAGATGGCGAAAGAAGATGGCATTGATACCATTATTGCCACCCCACATTTTATACCCGGAAGACAACAGTGGAACGAAGTGAGTCAAATGGCCAATCGAATGGTGGAAACAAGAGATTTGGCTCATACCTTCGGCATTGACTATTACTCTGGCTGTGAGCTTTTCTTAAATGAAGATTATTTAGAAATGATAGAAAACGAATGGTTTTATCCATTGGCTAATTCAAATTATGTCCTTTGTGAGTTTAATGTGCGAGAAAAGCTGCAAGATAGCACACAGGTAGAAGACAGATTGTATGAATTGATCATTCGCGGTTATACCCCGATCGTAGCTCATGTAGAACGTTATTTTCATACAAAAATCGATTTATCGCGTGTACAAGACTGGATCGATATGGGGTGTAAGATTCAGGTCAATCGTACCAGCCTTTTAGGCGACCATGGAAGAACGATCCAGAAAAATGCCTATCAGTTGTTTAAAAATGCCATGGTGCATATTGTGGCCAGCGATGCCCATCGGGCAAGTGGTCATCGAATCTGTCAACTTTCTGATGCATATCAATGGATTCAAAAGAATGTAGGACAAGAAGCAGCGGATGTAGTGCTTCATGCCAATCCTGAGCATATTTTAAAAAGCGAACCACTTGAAAATATAACAAAATCAGGATCTACGCGTAGATTCTGGAGAGGAAAGGAATCGATATGAAAAAAAATACACCAAAGAAATCCAAACAGTTTGATGAATTGGAAGTGTATCGACATTTACGAACTAATATCGAATATTCATCGGTCGATACCAAAGTACAGGTTGTCAACATCACCAGTTCCAATCCCGGAGAAGGAAAGACAACGACATCTTCTAACTTGGCCATTGTCAGTGCCAATCAGTTTAGTAAGGTGTTACTCGTTGATTGCGATATGCGTAAGCCGCAAATTCATAAAAAGTTTAATATCTCCAATCGTTTTGGTTTAAGCAATGTATTGGCACAGGAAGATCTAAACATTCCTGATACTTTCTTCCAAAAATTTAAAGATAAAAAAGGAGAAGGTGTACTTTACGTATTACCTGCCGGTATCAAAGTACCAAACCCTCTGGAACTATTATCCAGCGATAAGTTTAAAGAATTTTTGGCTTATATGCGCCAACGCTTTGATTTTATCATTTTAGACTGTCCGCCTGTTCTTTCTGTATCCGATGCGATTCCGGTTTCCTGTGTAAGTGATGGCACGATTTTTGTCGTATCGGCTCAGGATACTGATAAAAAAATGGCACGTACCGCTTTAACGCAGATACAAAGAAATGGGGCACATGTGATTGGTACTGTTTTAAGTAAGGCGGATCGTACTACCGAATCTTATTATAACTATTACTAATGAAAGGGGAACAAGATATGGAACGACAAACCCCAAAGAACGAAAATACCGAATTCAAAGATCTTCCGGATGTTAAGATCGATCCGGAGAAAGAAGTGCCTTCACAAAAGCATTTTTCGAAGAAAACAGGAATCATCATTGGATTATTCCTTGTTCTGATCGTATTGTTTGGGGCCGGGTATTTTATGCTTCAATCAAGACAGCAGCCTGCCAAACCACAGGAAAAAGAAACACAGGAAGAAACAAAAAAAGAACCAGAGGATACGACACCACCGACGTTTGTAGGTATGCAGGATCGTATTGTTGTAGAATTAAACGCTTTAGATGTAGATTTAACCAAATACTTCCTGGCCATTGATGAAAATAAACAAGTCAAAGTACAAGTAACAGGTGATGTCAATCTGGCAGCCGAAGGTGAATATCCGATTGTTGTCAGTGCGACAGATGAAGCCGGCAACAAAGCAGAACATAATGTAACGGTACAAGTTGTTAGTGAAAATACGATGAGTACCGGTATTGAATTTTCTTGTTACATCGATGGAAGTATTCCACTAGAGGCCGGAACCAAACAGCGTTTGATGGCCAACGTCATCTATTTCTATTATCAGGATCAAAATCCGGAGATCCAACAAAAGATCAATGAGCTACAGATTGATGTCAGTCAATATCCAACACAAACTACTTGGCATCCTTCTATGCAACAGACAACACCAACCGTATAAAGTGAGAGCAGGACACTCTCACTTTTTTCAGATATATTGGAATACAATCAAAATTCATAATTATTTCAAGTATAGCTGAAATAAAAGTCAAATTTGAAATTATTTCAACTATAACTGAAATAATTAAAAAATTCTAAGTTGTTTCGGTTATACTTGAATTCATTATTAAATCGCGTTAACTTTCAGTGAAAAAGCTTTAATAATGAGAGTGGTTGTATTAAAAGAGTTGTTTTTGGAGTCTAAATGAGGATGACCATAGGAACAAAATAGGCAATTCTGCTATAGAATTGCCTAAAGTTAGATGTATATGAAAGAATTGGAATATGGAATTAAATATTTTGACTTTAAATTATTTCAGCGTAAGAATTGTATCAGAGTGTGTAACGTTTTGATCAATATTTTTCTTAATAATTGTTTTATTGTTTAAGTTGGTAATCACGACCATAGTTGTCATATCATAAGTTTGTTTTAGATTGTCAAGATCGACAGTAATGATTAAATCACCTTTTTCTATACGATCTCCCTGTTTTTTGGTACTTGTAAAACCATTGCCATTGGCATTTACTGTATCAATCCCTAAATGAACCAAGATTTCAACACCATTATCGCATGTGATACCATATGCATGCATTGTAGGAAAAAAGGCAGATAATACTCCTGATTCTACGGCATAAAATTTTCCTTCGGAAGGAGAAATAGCGATACCATCACCCATCATTTTTTGTGAAAACATTGGATCGTTTACACTTTCAATATTCTGTGTTCTTCCAGCAACAGGTGAACAAATCTGAATTTCTTTTTTAAACAAGTTTAACATGATAGAATCTCCTTTAAATACATTTGTATATTAACAGGAAATTTAATTTGTAACAAGAAACGTGGTTGGCTATTTCTTACCATATTATTGTGGAAACATTAAAAAATATAGAGTTCCAATTTACCACAAAGTTATGGTAATAAATAAAATTCCTATATTATTCTCATATACTAGTTAATTAGCTATAATTCAGTGTGAAAAGAGGAGGAGACAATAATGAAACATATTAAAATTGCAGCTGGATTGGCTCATGTAGATTATGGTCATATAGCTGATATTGTGAAAGAAGCTAGTGATGCCGGTGCTGATTATATTCATTCGGATGCGGCTGATATGCATGATTTACGAAATATGAAGTTAATGGGTGGATGGCAAGTTATTCAAGGCATGCGCCCATTTACAGAAAAACCGATTGAATGCCATATTTATACAGAGTCTATGGATATAATGTTCATAGATCAAATTCATCAGGCAGGAGCAAATATGCTAATTATTCCTGCAGAACATTTTATCGGTGCACAATTGGCTTACATTATTAACTGGTGTAGAGAACGTAACTTAAAAGTAGGATTAACATTAGGATGCTACACACCTTTATGCTTTGTAGAAGAATCCATTTATGACATTGATCGTTTGCATATTGTAACACATGGTGTTGATGAAACAGATGGTCATGACAACTGGGGTTGGAGAAGAAGTGCCGTTGATTTAGTTAAACGTGCTCGTAAAATGATTGATGAGAAAAACCCAAAATGTGAACTGGCTATCGATGGTGGATTAAGATCCGATAACTTAGAACCATTGATTGAATGCAATCCAGATGTAGTAGTATTATCAAGTGCTATTTTTAAAGACCCAGAAGGAATTACAGCAGGAGTAAAACGTTGTCGTCAGTCAATTGATGCTGCAGCAGAAAAGTTCAACCTTGAGTAATCTTAGAATGAATAAGCAACAAGATATCCAAAACTTTATAATCGATTTAGTATGGCTTGTTGCTTCTAGTATATTCAGTGCACTTGCGGTTAATTGGATATTTATTTTTACCGGTTTAGCACCGGGTGGCATCACTGGTATGTCAATTATACTTTCCACTGTTACCCATATACCTGTTTCAGTGATGACTTTGTGTATATCTGTACCTTTATTGTTATTGTCTTTTTTTGTTCTTGGAACTTCTTTTGGCTTTAAGACTGTTTTTGTTATTATCATGAATCCTCTGATGATGGCCATTGTTCCAGAAATTGATATAACTGGTATTTTTGCAAATATTAATCCTATTATTCAACAAGTCATTGCTGCATTACTTGGCGGTGTTTTGGTGGGATTAGCAGTTGGTTTAGCATTAAATCATGAAGGTGCTACCGGAGGAACAGATGTTATCGCATTGTTGATTCATCACTATTTAAAAAAAGTGCAAGTGCAAACAATTTTATTCTTGTTAGATGGTATTGTTGTGATTTTATCAGGGATAATTAGTAAAGACTTTATGGTTGCTGTTTTTAGCCTTATTAGCCTGGTTGTTATTAATCGAGTCATCACATGGTTTACGAATCATGGATATACAAAGAGGAAGTAAACCACTTTTACTTCTTCTTTTTTTCATTAGGAGGATTTTATGAGTCAATATACAGAAAAAATTCATGAATATTTTGATATGTATTTACAAGATTTACAGACCTTGATTGCAATTCAAAGTATTAGTAAAGAAGATACTGCGTTTAAACCCTTTGGAAAAGAAGTTGCGGATTGTTTTAATGTATTTTCAAAAATTGCGAAACGATTAGGTTTTCAGATAGAAGAAGATGATGGTTATGCAATTTCTGCAAATGTGCAAGTAAACAATGATACAAGTTACATAGGAATATTGGGACATTTAGATGTAGTTTCGGAAGGAAACATTGGAAAATGGAATTATCCTCCATTTATGTTATCTATAGACAATGGGATTTTGTATGGAAGAGGAGTGAATGATGATAAAGGACCTTTATTGGCTCAATTATATTGTATAAAGATATTAAAAGACTTAGGTTATCCTTTTTTGCAGAATGTGAAAGTTATTGCAGGTGGAGCTGAAGAAACTACTTGGCACTGTATGGAGCATTATTTTAAAACACATAAGCAGCCAATTGTAGGCTATTCACCAGATGGCAACTTTCCTATTGTTAATGGAGAAAAGGGTATTGTAACATTTCAAATTGAGGAAACGATAAAATCAGATGGATTGATACAAGTAAACTCAATCAAATCTTCTCCAATAGGATATGCAATACCTGATTATGTAGAAATCGTATGTAAATGTAATTCTATAGAATTGCTGGATGCTGATTTAGCTAGTTATTTTACCAATCAAGAAGCAACATTCGTTTTTACAGGAAAAAGTGCTTTAACAAGAAATCCGCAAAAGGCGGATAATGCATTATTTAAAATGACAGATTTTATACTATCTAAAGAAAGATTTTTTGATGATGCTTTCGTGAAATGTTGTAAAGAAATATCTAACTATTTTATGGATCCCTATGGTAGAGATTGTCATTTTTATCATGAAGATCCAGATATGGGAAAATCTACAATTGCCGTGTTTGATTTTGTGAAGTATCAAGATTCATATTCTTATAAAATTGATCTTCGATTTGACCAAAATCATGATGTAAATCATATTCAACAACAGATAGAGCTAGTATTGAATAAACATTTAAAAGTGTGTAGAACTAAAAGAGCTTTATTTGTAGATAGAAAAGATCCATTAATTCAAATTTTGTCAAGAGCTTATGAAAAGATTTGTCATGAGAAAGCAGAGTGTATATGTAAAGGTGGAGCTAGCTATGCGCGTGTATTGGATAAAGGAATTGCTTTTGGTGCGACCTTTGATGGATATGATACTAGACCGCATAAAGAGAATGAGAATATGCGTATTTCTGATTTAATAAAGGCTATGGAAATTTATTGTGAAGCTATTAGGTTATTAGCTTGTGAGCCCGTTAATTTTTCCACATCGATACGGAAATAAATAGACAACCACTCACATTGTTTGTAAGCGCTTTAATTGCTAAGATTTGGATAAAGGAGTGAGAAATAATATGTTAAAAAAGATTCAAGGTAAATTACAAACATTTGCTGGTGCCATGATGGTTCCAATTATTTTGCTTGTAATGGTCGGCTTTTTTGTCGGAATTGGTAGTGCATTTACCAATTACATTTTAAGCCCTGGAGGAATCCTGTATAATATTTTTTCAATGTTATCATCTTGTGGATTCTTCTTCATGAATTCATTACAAATGTGGTTTGCGGTGGCCATTGCCTTTACTTTAGCAAAAAAAGAGAAAGGTTGGGCAGCCTTTGCTGGATTAGTACTATTCTTTACTTATACGAGTGGAATTGGAAATTGGGCTAGTTTAAACGGAGTAACTGCTGATACGGTTGCTGTGGATGCATTGGTACAAAGCGGAATGGCAATGGAAGAAGCCATGAATTATAATGCTTTATTCACAGAATTCATGGGTATGTTCACATATAATATGGGAATGTTTTCTGGATTAATTGTTGGTGTTATTGCAGCTTTCATTCACAATAAATTTGTTGACACAACATTACCAGAAATGTTCGGATTCTTTGCCGGAACAAAGATGGTTATCATAATGGTTACACTCGTATCTGTTCCTTTATCTATCCTTACTTATTATGTATGGCCTTTTATAGGAGGATGCCTGCAAGCACTTACAACCTTTATTGGTAGCTCAGGATTATTAGGAACATTTGTTTTCGGTACTTTAGATAAAGCGTTACTTCCATTTGGTTTACATCATTTAATTGCTTTCCCAATTGAATATTCTAGTGTTGGAGGAACCATGGAAATAGATGGTGTTGTATATGAAGGTGTAAAAAATATTATTAATGGACAAGCTGCTAGTAGTACGGCTACCGGATATATTACTCGTAACTTCACAAATGGACGCTTGTTGTTCCAATTAGGTGGTATTCCAGGTGCTGCATTAGCAATGTATCATTGTGCAAATAAAGAAAATAGAAAAGCTGTTGCTTCTATTATGATACCAGCTGTATTTACATTGATGATGGTTGGTATTTCAGAACCATTTGAATATACTTTCTTATTTGCTGCTCCTGCACTCTACTGGTTAGTATATGCACCACTTTGCGGACTTTGTTATGTACTTGCAGAGATTTTCCAAATTTCAATTAATGGAACAGCTTTATTCTTTATGATTCCAAACCTGTTTCAACCACAAAAGGTACATGCAATGCACGCATTATGGTTGATCCCATTAACGTTTGCTGCTTATTATTTTATCTTTAAATTCATTATTGTTAAATTTAATTTGCAAACTCCAGGACGAGGAGAAGCTAAAGTTCATTTGTTCTCTAAGAAAGAATACCGTGACTCAAAATCGGATGATAGTTCACAAAATTCAACTTCTGATACTGAAAGTTTAGAATATCGTATTGTAGAAGCTTTAGGTGGAGCTGAAAACATTGTTAGCGTTACCAACTGTGCTACTCGTTTACGTGTATCTGTTAAAGATGAGTCTTTGGTTGCCAGTGATGATGATTGGAAAGCATATCTGGAAGCTAGAGGTGTTGTTCATGGAGATCACTCATATCAAATTATTTATGGTGTACAGGTACAAAACATTGCAACAAAAGTAAAAGATATATTAGGTATCGATTAATTAAAATAGTGGCAGGAGGTAATCTTCAGCCACTGTTTTATAAAGAAAGGATTTCCCTATGAAAAAACATGAGTATATTGTTAACAAGAATAAATGTAAGAATCCAAATGCTGTAAAGTTTATTCGCTATATTCAAATTGCTTCCATTATTGTTGTGCTTTTGGTATTACTCTACACAGCATTAATGAGTTTAATTACACATGTAGATTTTGCCACCATTATTTCAGAAAATGCTTCAATCACTTGTGGATTTATATTGGCAATGCAAGCTATTGTTACTTTTTATGTTGCAAAAAACATGCGAAAAGAAGTGAGTGATTTAGAAAACTTTGAAACGAATCGATTTAGATTGCTTATGATTGCTATTTCGAGTTTTGCGACGGTGAATTATATTATTGGAATATTGAGTGTAATAGCGTTGGTTAAATTTTACAAATGGAAAGGATCTTTCTCTCTTTCAGATATGTTTACAGAAATTAAAAAGGAATCGCATTTGAATGACAGTATTCTCTTGTTTATCGTTTACCTTTTACTTTGTACATTACAATGGATTATAGGAAGTATGGTGATTCGTTAATTATGAAAACAGTCATTTTATTAAGTAAAGTAAATTGCGAATTGATGTATCAGTATGGTTGCAAATTACATGATTTCATTAATTCAAAAGGAAAAAACAAATATTGTATACAAATTCGTCTATTTGACAAAATCATTTATCAGTATGTTAATGATGCATGTTCTATGGATAATGAACGGTGGCTAAATAGAAAAGCAAATTCTACATTGTATTTTGGAATGTCAACCAATGATTTATACATTAAAAATAAGGGGAGTGATGAAAATCTCATTCAGAAATATGGATTAGAACGATCAAAATATACTTTTACACCGGGAAGTATTCCTATAGTACTTTATGAGCAAGGCATTGTTGGATGTATTAGTGTAAGTGGTATGTTGCCAGAAGAAGATCATGGAATGATTGTAGATTTTTTTCAATCCTTAAATATTCAAACAGAAATGGAGTAATCTATGCAAAAATATTATCAACCTACTAAAATTCATTTTGGATTAGAATCTTTAAATCTTTTACCGGAAATTGTATCAAGATATGGAAAGAAGATATTTTTGGTTACAACGCCAGATGAGCCACTACAACCAATTTATACCAAAGTTAAGGATCTGTTAAAAGAAAATGATATTAGTTGTATTCATTTTGATAAAGTAGTTCCTAACCCAACTTCTGAAATGATTGAAGATGGATTTTCATTACTCAACGAGGCACAATGTGATGTTATTGTAGCTCTAGGAGGTGGATCTAGTATTGATACAGCTAAGATCCTATCATTAACTTATGGAAAAGATAATATTGAATGGGATTATCTTTTTACAAATTTTGACTCTCCGTATGTAGATTATCCGACCTACAATACTCAAATGTTACCATTGATTACCATCCCAACAACATCAGGTACAGGATCACAAGTTACACAAGCGGCTGTTGTTTCCAGAGGAAAAGATAAATTGACGGTATATCATCCAGATTGTTTTGCAAAAGAATGCATTTTAGATCCTGATTTGGTCAAAACCCTTCCACTGCGGATGAGTATGGCAACGGGATTTGATGCTTTTACACATGCTTTTGAAAGTTATTTAAATGTACATCACAGTGTATATTCTCGTTTTGATAGCATAAATGCATTAAAGCTAATTGTAGAACATTTGCCAAAATTGCATGATGATCTTTCAGATTTAGAACATAGAAAGGCAATGAGTTTGGCGGATACATTAGCGGGTAAAGCTTTGGCAAACTCAGGAGCTGATGTACCGCATCCTTTAAGTGAAATTATTGGGGGAATTACACATATGACTCATGGATGTGCATTAGCTTGTGTATTTGTACCTTTTTTAGAAGTAATGGGCGAGAAACATAAAAAAGATTTTGATGAATTAGCACATATTTTGGATCCAAACTTAGAAGAAACAGCAGATGGTTCAAAACAATTAGCACAAATTGTTAGACAGTTTATGGCATCTATTGAAATGGATATTACACTTTCTAGCATGGGAGTGACGAAAGAAGATTTTGATTTAATTTGTCAAAGTCCAGTTTTACATCATTTACCATTTGCCACCTATGAAGAATGTTTGGCCATTTTAAATAAAGCATATGCATGATATCAAAGCTATTTTTCTTGACTTGGATGGAACGCTTCTAACTTCAGATAAGCAAATTGATGATAAAGATAAAAATACGTTAATACGTTGCTTAAATAAGGGAATCAAGATTATCTTGGTTTCAGGGCGACCTATTTTTTATGTAGAGTCAATCGCAAAACAAATTGATCCTAGAGTGATGTGCATGGGCTACAATGGAGCTTATTTTAGAGATTCGTGTTTAGAAATCAATCAATGTATATCTGCAAAACATTTACAACAAATAAGAGAGTTATTGGATGCGTATTCTATTCAAAAGTATTATCTAAAAGGATTACACGCGATTTATTCTTCCGATATGGATCAACGGTTTATATACAAAGAAGTGCCTACATATTTATATACTAAAGAAGAGAAGATCGATGCTGATATTTATAAAATATTAATGGTTGATTCTCGCTTAGATGTATTAGAGGATTTTAAAAAACAAGTACAAGATTTTGTATCTGTAACCTCTAGCCATATAAGCAGTCTTGATATAATGGATAAAAGCGTTAATAAAGGAAATGCTATCAATGCTTTGATGCAAACCTATAAATGGAATCAGGATAATTTAATGGCTTTTGGAGATTCTTTAAATGATATTGACATGTTTGAACATGTCAAATATTCTATTGCAATGGGAAATGGAATGGATGTTATTAAAGAGAAGGCATGGGATATAACAACATCGAATGATGAAAATGGTATAACGCTAGCCATCAAAAAATATGTAGAGGGTATCTAATTTGCTAGATATCCTTTTTTAAAAAGAGAAAAAAAACTATAATTAACATGCTGGAATAGATATGAATTAGTAATATATATGAAGGTGATTGATGATGAATAAACGAATTTACAATATATTACAACTGTTGTTGGAACAAAGCGAACCATTAACTGTAGATCAAATTGCAAGTAAGCTTAAAGTTTCAAACAAGACGATTCGAAATGACTTAAAACAGGCTCAAGAGTTATGTACCCCATATCATGTAGTAATTTCAAAGAAAACAGGAACAGGCGTAGAATTATTGGGAAATATAAATGATCAACTTAGTTTAAAGCGTTTGGTAGAACAAAAATTAGGTGCGTATATGGAGTATTCTTTGGCAGCTAGAAGGATTTTTTTATCTTTGCGATTATTAAACGCAGATGAACCATGTGTAGCTAGTCAATTATCAAAGGAACTATATACATCAAAGGCAACGATTCATAAAGATATACGATCGATACGCCCTGCATTCCAGACCAATAAATTAGATATAGTTTCGTGTGAACAGGGATTTTATGTCAAAGGGAAAGAGAGACATATACGTGATACTATTTTTGATTTTATGCATAGAGACAATGCATATTATAAACTTAGCTCTTTATTACTGAATCCGAATAGAGACACTCTAGACAATGAATTTATTTTTCCTTCAATGGATTATCGAGGTATCGACTTTAAAACGGTATTTCAAATTGCTCGAAGACATGGGAAAAATGTTTTTTCAGATTTATCTTTTCAGAGAACACAAGCACTCCTATTAAGAATATTTATTAATGTCATTCGAGTTATGGAAGGACATTCTATAGAGCTTAGTAAAGAATTTATTTCACAAATGGAGGGTTTAGAATATTACGAAGATGCGAAGCGTATCTACGATGCATTGGCAGAAGAATATGGGATTACTTTTGATGAATTAGAAATTCAGTACCTTCGTACTCATATTAATTCTACATTGGTCGCTCCATTGAAAGAAAAACAAGATATATTTCAAACTTATGCTAAAGAATTTACATATTGTCTCATTCAATCTTGGAAGCAAAAGCTTAAATATCCTTTTGACAAGGATAAGAAGTTATTTGACAATTTGTTAGCACACTGCAGACCAGCTATGATTCGTTTTCAACATGCCATCCCCATTGAAAATCCTTTACTTCAAACAATCAAATTTCAATTTAAAAATACATTTAATATCACAAAACAATGTTGCAAGGAATTGTCTATACAATTTAATGTGGAGATTTCAGAGGATGAAATAGGTTTTTTAGCCTTACATTTGGCGAATGCATTAGATAGAAATAAACGTACTTTAAATACTTTGTTAGTTTCAGATAACGGGCTAGGAATAAATGAATTATTAATTGAAAGAATCAATACCTTGGTTCCATATATAACAGTAAATAACTGTGTAGATATTTTAGAAGTAGCCGATGTTACACTTAACGAGTATGATTTAATTCTATGTACAAGTGATACTCTTTACATAGATAATATCCCAACAGTATTTATTGGATCTATTTTGAATGAAAGTGATATTATTCGATTAAATCGAATCGGTTATAAATATTATAAAGAAATAAATAATCCTATTATAAAAATTCAGAATTCAAACTAAACCATTCCATAAAATAAACGAGAGTACGTAAACTATATTCTAGTTGGTTCTCTCTTTTTATTATGTGGCAATCAATGATGTTAGAAAGTTGTTTGTAAAAGTTTATAAAATCCTCGTAAAAATAGGACTTTCTCTATAGAGGAAAGTTGACAAACGGATACGGGGGGGGGGTAAAATGGACAATGAACAGAAATATAAGTAGTCTGTTCGGCTCAAGAAGTAAATTTCCTTTTAGGATTGTGGGAAGGCTTCCCACAATCCAGAGGAGAGTTTATCCCTTTTTGATCTTTTTTTGTTTTCCCATCTGTGTCATAGAAAGGAGGATGGTTATGGACAATCTAGAACTCCTTTCCCCCACCTTCTTTTATGTAAGTAACAGGGCTATCGTGTTGGATGAAAACACACCCTCTAAAACCTAATGATTTGTACAAATAACCTAAATAAAAATAACTGGTATGTCCTGTTTGTACTGACACCGTATGAAGACAGCTTCTGTGCCTATCTTAAAAGGTACGGAGTCGATGCCTTCAGCGTCAAGATGGAAAACTATCGAAAAGATAAAAAGTGTATAGAGATTAAATCCGCCTTTCCGGGATATGTCTTTGTGTGTAGCCCCCTATCGCAGGATGATTTTAATGATTGGCTGTTTTCTCTGGAATTCAAAAAGGGATTGATCAAGCAGCTGTGTTATAAAGAGACAACTGCTCTTCGTGCGGAGGAGATACGAGTCTTTGAACAGTTTTTGGACAAGGATCATCTCTTTCGCATGTCGTATGGGCATTTGAAAAATGGTCGTCTTGTGATTGATCAGGGTCCTTTGAAAGGATTTGAGGATTATATCACTAAATACGACAAGAGAAATCGTTTAGCCACACTGGATCTTTTTTTTCTGGATCAGAAGTGGATGGCCGGCGTAACTTTGGTGGAAAGTGATAAATGATGGATCTGTAGCTGGTTTACCGCATGGATCAGTCATTTTGGTTATGGTTTACCTTGCCTGATTGTAAGATCGGGAGGGAGAACCATAACCTTTTTTTTGTGAAGGAAAGGGAATGGAAATGACGGGAATCGGATGGCTGAATCTGATAGCCAATCTAGCCGGTGCTGCAGGGATGATCTATCTTCTGCCGCTGGGTATCAATTATGAATTTCGAATTCTATTATTTTATGGAATCGTACAGCTGATGGTGGGCAGGTATAGAAACAATGTACTGCTCATATGGGATGAGATTCGGTTGATTATCATCAGTCACTGCTGGTTTTTTGTCGGTGTATTATTGTTTTTTAAGATTTGCTCTCTTTCCATCGTGCTTTGGTTACTAGTTTTAGCTCTAACGACAGCTTTGATGAGTATTGTCTTTGCCAGGTATTCCAGAATTTGGTTTCGTAATACCTTTAAGAAGAATGTATTGGTCATCGGTATTGGTCATACAGCAGAAAAGCTTTGGAATGTCTGTAGAGGAAATCGATTCAGTCTGATGGATGTTCGAGGCTTTATCTCCTGTAACGATACTAAACGATTGCCAACCATCTATCAGCAGGAAGAAGTAGTCAAAGAACATGTCTATTCGTTTGACGACATGGAAGAGGTCATCCGCAAGGAAAAGATCCAGTCGGTGATCATTGCGATACCGCAGATTCATAAAAAAGACCTGGAACGGATTGTGGCCAGCTTAAGAAACAGGGTAAAGGAAATTAAAGTTTTGCCAAGCTTTAATAATCTGGTGACTTTTGATTCCAGGGTCGATGATTTTGACGGACTGTTATTGATCTCTACAGCACAGACAGAGATCAATCTGTGGGTACGGATCGGAAAACGGATTCTGGATATATGCGGAGGCATTGCCGGTTGTCTTGTCTTATTGCCGCTTTACTTCTATGTAAGAAGAAAGAATCATCAGTCCGGAGACCATGATCCGGTATTCTTCAAGCAGAAACGGATCGGCAAAGGCGGCAAAGAATTTACGATCTATAAATTCCGGACCATGGTGTCCAACGCCGAACAGATCTTGGATGAGCTGATGGAAACAGATCCGACCATCAGAGAAGAATATACAAAAAACAAGAAATTAAAGAACGATCCAAGGATCACCAAAGCTGGCCATTTCTTACGAAAGACAAGCTTAGATGAGTTTCCACAATTCATCAATGTCTTGAAAGGAGACATGTCTTTGATAGGGCCAAGACCTTATCTGCCAAGAGAAAAGGAAGACATGGGGATCTATTATGACATCATCATCCAGATGAAACCGGGGCTGACCGGGATGTGGCAGACCCATGGAAGAAGCGATGTGGACTTTGAGGATCGACTGGCACTGGATGAATATTACTACAGAAACTACAACCTGTGGCTTGATGTGACACTGTTGGCGAAAACAGTAAAAACAATGTTAGGTGGCAGCCATGAAGGGGCGAGATAAAAATAGAAAGATTGGTGTGCAGGAATGAAAAATAATAAAAAAATAAAAGTGTGCTTAGTAGGTTCTTCAGGCGGGCATTTAACTCATTTGTATATGTTAAAACCATTTTGGCAAGATAAAGATCGATTATGGGTAACATTTGATAAAGAAGATGCAAGAAGTCTTCTTAAAGGAGAAAAAATGTACCCATGCTATTATCCAAGTAATAGAAGCATAAAGGCATTAATTATCAATACAATAAAAGCTTTAAAAATTATCCCTAGAGAAAGACCAAATCTTATTATTTCTTCGGGTGCTGCACCAGCTATTCCTTTTTTTTATATTGGGAAATTATTTGGCGCTAAAACTGTATATATAGAAGTCTTTGATCGTATTGATTCTCCAACTATTGTGGGCAAACTTTGTTATCCAGTCACTGACAAATTTATTGTACAGTGGGAGGAAATGAAAAAAGTTTATCCAAAAGCAATTAATTTAGGAAGTATTTTTTAAAGGTGATTAAGCATGATTTTTGTAACTGTGGGAACTCATGAACAACAATTTAATCGATTAATAGAGTGTGTAGATAATCTAAAAAAAAATTGTGTAATTCAAGAAGATGTTATTATACAGACAGGATATAGTACATATATACCAAATCATTGTATGTGGAAAAAGTTTTTTCCATATCAAGAAATGATCAAAATGGTTCAAGATGCTAGGATAGTAATTACACATGGAGGTCCAGCAAGTTTTATTATGCCTTTACAAATTGGAAAAATTCCTATTGTTGTACCTAGAAGACATGAATTTAATGAACATGTAAATAATCATCAGATAAATTTTATGAGAAATATGAATAATAGAATGAGAATGCTTGTTTTAGTAGAAGATATTAATACATTAGGAGATATAATAACAAGTTATAGTCAAATTGTGGATGACTTAAGAAGTGGTATAACCACGAATAATACAAAGTTTTGCGACGAATTTGGAAAATTAATTGTTGAGTTATTCAAAGAGGATAGATAAGTTATGATTCCTAAAATAATACATTATTGTTGGTTTGGGGGAAAAGAGTTAAGTAGAGATGTTCAAAAGTGTATAAATTCATGGCATACCTTATGTCCGGAGTACAAGATTATAGAATGGAATGAATCAAATTTTGATATTAATATTGTCCCATATGTAAGAGAGGCTTATGAACATAAAAAATGGGCATTTGTTTCAGATTATGTAAGATTGTATGCGTTAAAAAAATATGGAGGCATTTATCTAGATACAGATGTGGAAGTTTTAAAGTCTTTCGATTCTTTGCTATATAATAAAGCATTTATAGGTGCTGAAAGTAAGTATTCTATTTGCACAGCAGTGATTGGAGCTGAGAAGAATGCATTGTTTATTGATGAATTATTAAATCTTTATAACAATATTCATTTTATCAATCAACAGGGAATGGACTTGATACCAAATTCGCAACGAATTTTTAAATATTTAGAAACTGTTTATGGTTATAAGGATGCTGACGAGCTAATTTATTACGATAATTGTACAATTTATCCAAAAGATTATTTTTCCCCTATTAACTGTTACACATATAAGCAAGAAGTTACAGTTAATACATATTGTATACACCATTTTGCTGGAACTTGGAAAAATCAGAATGAAATGTACTTGAATAAATTAAAAGCCTTTATTACGAGAATCATTGGTGAAGATTGTAGAAATGAGTTAAAGAAAAAGTTTATATCAAAGGGGAAAAGCAAATGAGATTTTCAATTATTATTCCAATTTATAATACGGAAATGTATTTAGATAAATGTATCAACAGTATATTAAATCAGACATTTTCAGATTATGAGTTATTTCTTATTGATGATTGTTCAACAGATTCTTCATTGACAATTGCTTATAAATATAAATCAAACCGTGTGAAAATTTTAAAAAATTCATCTAATTTTGGATTATCTGAAACTAGAAATATAGGAATAAAAAAAGCAACAGGCGATTATATTGTTTTTCTTGATTCTGATGATTATTTTGAAAAAAATGCTTTATTTAATTTAAATAAGTTAATATGTGAACATGAATTTCCAGATATTATATATACTGGTTTTATAGAAGAAAGAGGCACTAACATGGTAAAAAAGTATGGATATGTAAGTGCACCAAATAAAATATACAGTAATTATGATTATTTTAGGAGCGAGCTCAGACAAAGAACACTTTATGCTGCTGCATGCTTTGGTATTTATAAAAGAAAGACAATTATAGATAATAAATTGTTTTTTAAGAAAGGAATATATCATGAAGATGAGTTATGGACTCCCCAGGTAATCAACAAAGCCAAAAAGATTTATTTGTCCGATTTAGCTTATTATCATTATGTTAGGAGAGATGGGTCAATAACTAAAGTAAAGGATAAGACTAAAAATGGTGTTGACTTGATCGATACTTGCTATGAACTTATCAAAATTTTCAGTAACATGGAAGATAAAAATCTAAAAAAAATGATAGACAACCATACAGCTATGTTATATATGAAAGCAATGTGTCGAGGAAGGTTGTATAGAAAAGAGTACATTAATTTAATTGATAAAAAATTTCCTATTCGTTATGCTTCTTTTTTTATAGATAGGGTTAAAGCATTATTATTTTTTATCTCTCCATATTATTACTATCTACTAGATAAAAAATATGGAGATAATGAACTATGAAGATAAGAATAAGGAACAGAACAAATTACGAAAAAATAATACTATGCATTTTTATAGTGATATTTGGAGAAGGGATTTTGAGCATATTTATCCCACAAATACATCCAGTTTATTATTTAACGGATTTATTAAATGTAGTTTTATTCATTAGTTTACTAAAAGAAAGAATGAAGAGTATACTTAATAACGTTTATTTACGTTTTTTTTATTTAATATTGTTTTTATATATTACTTTAGCTATCTTTGGAGTGATTTTTAATTTTTCAAATATTGTGTTGCATTTGTGGTCATTTAGAAGCTATTTTACTACTATTATATTCTTTATAGAATGTGTATCGTTTGAGCATTCAGATAGTATTGATTTTTTAGATAAATTGATGTGGATAAACTTTATAGTTTGTATAATTGAAATGGTTTTAGGCTATAGACAAGATTGGATTGGTGGAGTGTATGGTGTGTCAAGGGGGCAAGTAAATGGACCATTAAATATTTTACTCATTATTATATTTAGTAGGTCGCTTGTGGAATATATTAATAAAGAAATTTCTATACGAACCATTTTAATTGTTGGAATTTCTTCTTTAATAATTGCAATTTTTGCTGAACTAAAAATATTTTATGTTGAAATGGTTGTTATTTTTGTAATTGCTACCTTAATGACCAAGTTTTCTTTTAAAAAACTTGTATTGATTGTTTTAGGCATCCTTGGAATTTTAATAGCAATAAGAGTTACATTGTTTATCTTTCCAGATATGAGTAGAGATATGTTTACTCCGTCTTCTATGTGGAATTATTTAACGAATCCAGGTGGATATGTAGGCCAATTTGCAAATAATGCGGGAGATGTGAATAGACTTAATTTTTGGGATAAATGTGTTGCTTTATTCAATAATAAGTTTGAATTATTATTTGGTTTAGGGATTGGCAATTGTGATCAGATTGAGGTACTAGGTTTAAAATCACAGATGTTTATGCAGTATGAAACAATGCATTATTACATGCTTCCTTTGCCAATGATATTGTTACAACAGGGGATACTAGGAATGATTCTTTATATCATGCTTTTTATTTCTCTTTTTTTTGCAATACTTAAAAAATATAGATTGAAAGATTTTGCTTCAAAATCACAAATCCAGATGACATTAATATTGTGCATGATGGCCTTTATCATAACCATTTATGACACTTCTTTACTTGGTAAAGGAGGATATCTATTTTTTTATATTTTATCTTTGCCATTTATCAAATGTAAATCGCATAGAAGAAAAGGGAGAATATGCTGTGATTCCTAAAATAATACATTACTGTTGGTTTGGAGAAAAGGAAATTCCAAATGAGTATAAAAACTATATAAAAACATGGAAAAAATATTGTCCAGACTACCAAATTAAAGAGTGGAATGAAAAAAATTTTAACATTGACCAACCTGATTATATTAAAGAAGCATATGAACAAAAAAAGTGGGCATTTGTATCTGATTTTGCAAGATTAAAGATAGTATATGAAGAAGGTGGAATATATCTAGATACAGATGTTGAACTAGTTAAATCATTGGATGATTTATTGAAATTAAAGTGCTTTTTGGCATCTGAAAAAACAGGTTATGTTAATACTGGGCTTGGGTTCGGAGCAGAAAAGAAAAATCATATTATATATTCACTTCTTGAAGAATATACTAATCGACATTTTATAGGAAAGAATGGTGTATATGATTCTGAAGCATGCCCTAAAAAAAATACTAGACCACTTCGAAAATATGGTTATAAATTTAGTCCGGATAGAATAGTTACAATCCGAGATGCTACAATATTTCCACCAGTATATTTTGATTCAATGAATTTTGCTACAGGAGAAATACATATTACTGAGAATACATATTCAATTCATCATTATGCATCGTCTTGGGTTTCAGATGAGGATTATGTACAAAATAAAAAAATAAATGAGATAATAAAAAATAATAATTTCATTTTAGGGCATTTAAAAAAACAATGGTTTTTGTATAAAAATCAAAAAGAAAAAGGAAAGGCAAAAGGTTTTGTCAACTATTTGATAAGTAAAATACGGCTTAAAATAAATCTCTAAATTTTAAAAAGTAGATTTAATATTAAGAGAAATATTGATTGAACTGTTAATAATACTATCTAAATAACTTACTAATGAGGTCAATTAAATGGAAAAGGAAAAACTTAAAAAGACATATAGACATTTTTTGCGAACAATCTATCTTTTTCATAATAAAGAATTTAAAAAGGTTACAAATAGGGATTGTTCTATCATATCCATAAATTGTATAGGAGGAGTAGTTTGTCATGAACTACATCTAAGGTTTAATTCGCCTACTATAAATTTATGGTTTAGGACAAAAGACTTTTTGACATTTTTAACCAATCTGGACTATTATCTTTACAATTGTGAGTTAGTACAGGATATGAAATTGTCCAATCAATATATGTATCCAGTTGGTATTTTAGGAGAAATAAGAATTTTCTTTCAGCATTATAAATCATTTGAAGAAGCAAAAACAAAATGGATTGAACGTACAAAAAGATTACATATGGATAATCTATATATTGTTATGGTACAAGGAGATGATTGTACAGAAAATGATCTTGTTTATTTTGAAAAATTAGACTTTAAGCATAAGGTTTGTTTTACAGCTAAAGTATATCCAGAATATCCTAGCACATTTTTTATTAAAGGGAGTCAAAAGAATGCAAGTAGTGTTCGTAATTTATGTAATCATAAAGGAAGATTAACTGGGAAATTTTGGCTTGATGAATTTGATTGGGTTTCATTTTTAAATAACAAAAACGAGCTACTATGAATTCTATCAGAATGGAGTTTGTATAAAGTTGCACTTCTTAAAATCTTTGTGACATAAGAAATTCAGAATAATATCCTATTATATTAACTTATATTAATAGTACAGAACTTGCTATAACTGTGAATAATTAGTATTTTTGGTGATTTATAATTAATTAATCTACAATAAATAGCATTGATAACTTGTATATTATAAAGTTGATAAAATTAATAAGACATTTATCTATGTTACATTAAATTTTAGCATGAGAGATTATTTGATTTATTAAACTTTTTAGTATTAGAAAAACTAGGATAAAGGTTAATGAAGGGAAATGATGAATAAATATAAATATCTTTTTAAAAATATAGGACTTTTAGCATTAAGTAATTTTGCCACAAAACTCATAAGTTTTTTTTTGGTTCCTTTATACACAAATATTTTAACAACAACAGAATATGGAACATATGATTTGTTTTACACGACCATTAATGTACTTATACCGATATTGACTCTTAATATCAATGACGCTGTTTTACGATTTTCTATAGAAAAAAATGTTAATAAAAATGCAGTTGCTACAATTTCTATTAGATATTTTATATTTGGTTCGATATTTATACTTTTCGGTTTAGTTATTAATGCTATTTTTAATATAAGCGAAGTCATAAAAATATATGCGTGTTTCTTTTTTATGATGTTTTTTTCACAATCTTTATCAGGAATTGTCAGTTCATTTGCTCGCGGTATTGATAAGATTAGAGAACTTTCGATATCAAGCGTTATAGCTTCTGTCATAATTATAGGGTGTAATGTCTTGTTTCTTGTAATTTTTCGTTGGGGGTTAAAAGGGTATTTTCTTGCTAATATTATTGGGCCATTGGTTCAATGTTTGTATTTGATGATTTGTACTCGCATGACAAAATATATTAAGCCTCAAGAGAGATATATACAAGAAAAAAAAGGAATGCTTGCTTATAGCAAGCCTCTTATCGCTAATTCAGTAGCATGGTGGATTAATAATGCATCAGATCGCTATATTGTTATATTTTTTTGTGGAATTGCAGCCAATGGCATTTATTCTATTGCATCTAAAATACCATCCATTCTTAATATTTTTCAAACAATATTTAATCAAGCTTGGACAATGTCAGCTGTGAAAGAATATGATCCAGAGGATAAAAGTGGTTTTTTTGCAAATACATATAAAGCATATAATTGCTTAATGGTCATTTTATGCTCTCTTATTATAGCTACTGACAAGTTCCTTGCCAGTTTTCTTTATGTGAAAGATTTCTATACAGCTTGGAAATATGTTCCTTGGCTAACAATAGCAATCATTTTTGGCGCTTTATCAGGATATATAGGTGGCTTTTTTTCTGCAGTGAAGGAATCAAAGATATTTGCTCAGACTACCATAATTGGTGCTGTCTTGAATATTGTTATGAATATTTTTTTAATTCCATTGCTTGGCCCTCTTGGTGCAGCTATAGCTACAGGAATCAGTTACTTCATTGTATGGTTGATTAGATATATACGATCTCAAAGTTTGATTAAACTTAGAATAAGATTGAGTAGAGATTTACTGACTTATGCTATTTTGGTGATTCAATCTGTAGTTTTGTTACTTGTTAGTAATAATGTTTTATTATATGTAATACAGTATACATTCGTATTATTGATTATGATTCTATACATAGATGACATTATGCTATTTTTTAATAAGTGCCAAAATAAATTGAGTCAACGGAGGTAGTTTCTTAATGAAGATAGGAATAATTACATGGTTTAGATACGAGAATTATGGAACAAAGCTACAAGCAATCGCCTTGCAAAACTATTTGAGAAGATACGGACACAATGTACAAATGATTGATTTTCCGGTTCCATCTTCTCAAAGACCACATAAAAAGAAAAAGATTTTAACAAGAGTTTATGGTCGTATTAGTTATGAGATACTAAAATATGCTCATAAACGCTATAATAGCCAATTGGCTAGGAAAACTTTAAAGATGGAACAGGTTATTAATGAACAGTGTATCGTGACTGATCCCATTAAGACGGATGAGGATTATGTAAACATCTGTAATCAGTTTAATTTACTGATATGTGGGAGTGATCAAATATGGAATCCGAATTGGTATCACCCATATTATTATGCGGACTTTCCAGAAATTAAAGCTAAAAAGATTTCTTATGCTCCCAGTATAGGAATACGTGAAATTCCAGAGGAAAAAAAAGAGTTAATAGGAAAAAGCCTTAAAAGTTTCTCATTGATAACAGTTAGAGAAAATAAGGCATCGGCTTTGCTTGAAACGATTATAGGATATAAGCCTCAAAAAGTTCTTGACCCTACCATGCTTCTTACAAAAGAGCAGTGGATAAATTTATTTAGCCTAAAAATTAAAAAAAAGCAAAGATATCTTCTCTGTTATTTTTTATCGGATAATAGAAATCATTGGACTGTCGTTAGAAAATTAGCTAAAGAAAAAAATATGTCTATTAGAATTATAGCACAAACTGGTTTTTCTTATTTTTATAAAGGGAGAAAATATATGGATGCTGGTGTAAAAGAATTCCTTGATCTCATTTTAAATGCAGATTATATATTAACAGATTCTTTCCATGGGACAGTATTTTCTTTGCTTTTTGAAAAAGAAGTTTATACATTTGAGCGTTTTCAAGATGATCAGTTTTTTTCACAAAACGATCGAGTTAGAGAGTTGATGGATGAATTTGAGATTAGTGACCACTTGTTAAAGTACAATACTCGAAGAATTACTTGTGTTCCTCCTATTAACTACATAACTGTTGATCACAGGCTCAGCCAATTGAGAGAAAAGTCAGCAACTATATTAAATAATGGAATTTTAAAATGAAAGGGGATTATGCAGAATTATCAATTTTGCAAGAAATAATATGGCAAACTTTACTGATGAAAAAAATACATTAATGTTAATCAGTCTCATGAAGAAACATGGGATTAAAAAAGTCATTGCAAGTCCGGGCACTACAAATGTTGCATTTGTGGCCACAGTTCAGCAAGATGAATATTTTGAAGTCTTTTCAGCATATGATGAAAGATCTGCTGCTTATATGGCTTGTGGAATGGCTGTAGAAAGTGGAGAACCAGTTGCACTGTCTTGTACACAAGCAACTGCTTCTCGAAATTATCTTTCTGGTTTAACAGAAGCGTATTATCGCAAAATTCCTATTTTGGCAATCACTTCCACTCAGCATTTGGGGAGAATTGGACAGAACTTTCAACAGGCAATTGATCGAAGTATTCAACCTGTTGATTCTGTTAAGTTGAGTGTTCAGGTTCCCGTAATTCATAGTGAAGATGATGAATGGTATTGTAATGTGCTATTGAATCGAGCGTTGCTTGAGCTGCGTAGGAATGGTAATGGTCCTGTACATATCAATTTGACAACAGCGTATAGTATGGAGTTTCCAGTTCGAGAAATTCCTAAAGTTCGTGTTATTAGACGTATTGGTTTTTTAGATTCTTTTCCGGCAGTATATCCTAAAATTGATATCTCAAAAAAAATAGCAATCTTTGTAGGTGCTCATAAAAAATGGTCTAATGAGCTAGAGGAAGCAGTAGATGAATTTTGTCAACATTACAATGCCGTAGTTTTGTGCGATGCTGTAAGCAACTATAAGGGGAAATATAGGGTTATGTACAGTCTTGTTGCATCACAGCGGCAGTATCATTCTCCAGTGTGTGATATTGACCTTGTTATCCATCTTGGTGATGTTTCTGGTGCCTTTATATTAAGTAGTGTCAAAGAAACTTGGCGAGTAAATCCAGATGGTGAAATTCGTGATACTTTTAAAAAACAGACTTATGTGTTTGCAATGGAAGAGGAAGTATTTTTCCAAAGATATAATCAACTCGGAAAGGATTATGTCGGAGATGATAGTTATCTGAGAGCGTGGCGAATTGAGTGCGATAAGTTTAATCAGAAGATTCCAGAGTTACCATTTTCAAATGGATGGATTGCACAGCATACTGCAGAAGCTTTGCCTAAAAAATCTATTCTACATCTCGGTATATATAATTCTTTAAGACATTGGAGTTTCTTTGATGTAGATGAATCTATAATGGAATATAGTAATACAGGTGGCTTTGGAATAGATGGTTGTGTTTCAGCAGCTTTAGGTGCATCTCTTGTTACTGACAAACTTGTATTTTTGGTAATAGGAGATTTGGCATTTTTCTATGATTTAAATTCTATGGCTAACCGTGATGTAAAAAACAATCTAAGGATATTATTGATAAATAATGGTATAGGTACAGAATTTAAAAATCCGGATAATAGAGCTTATAAGCTTGGTTCTTTAGCTAATCCTTATATTGCAGCTGAAGGTCACAATGGTAAGAAATCGAAAAATCTAGTCAAACATTATGCAGAAGATTTAGGATTTCTATATATATCTGCATCTACAAAAGAAGAATTCCTTAAAAAAATACCAAATTTTGTAAGTAATACACCTAAGGAACATCCTGTCATATTTGAGGTTTTTATCAATACTGAAGATGAAACTGAGACACTACATATCCTTTATAATTTAGAAACTTCAGTGACTGTATCAGCTAAGAACTTGGCTAAATCATTCCTTGGTGATTCAAATATTAAGAAGTTAAAAAAAATTTTAAGGAAATAATATTGGAATGAAAATACTTGTATTGGGAGGAACAGGTGCGATGGGACGTGAACTTGTTCCTATGCTTATATCAAATGAATCAAATACAGTTACTGTTACGTCTAGGAATAAAATTCATTCATCATCACGAATTAAATATATACAAGGCAATGCCAAGGATTTATCCTTTATTCGACAAATCATTAATAATAATCAATATGATGTGATTGTGGACTTTATGCTATATACAATTAAAGAATTTAAAGAACGATATGAATTTTATCTTCGTTCATGCAATCAATACTTATTTTTCAGTTCTGCACGAGTTTATGCTGCTTCAGAAGAACCAATAAAGGAAGATTCTCCAAGATTATTGGATGTATCTACTGATCAGAATTATCTTTCTCAAGGAGAATATTCCTTGACTAAAGCTGTACAAGAGGATGTGCTTAGAAATTCTCTGTATAATAATTGGGTAATCATAAGGCCTTATAAAACCTATAGTAATAACCGATTGCAATTAGGAGTGTTTGAATTGGAGCAATGGCTATATAGAGCTATTGTTGGTAAAACAGTCGTAGTACCTGGAAATATAAAAAATTTGCATACATCTTTGACCAGTTCAAAAGATACAGCAAGGATACTACTTCATGTGATTGGTAATAGCGCTGTAAATAGAAGGATAATTCAAATTGCAAATCCAGATAAGATAACTTGGGGAGAAATCATCAACATATATTCGCGTTGCATGGAAGATAAATATGGCAGAAAGATGAAAGTTTATTATGCTGATGACACGACAGATATAGAGCTCCTTTTTAACAACAAATATAGAATAAAATATGACGGGATGATTGATAGGGTATTTGATGGAAGCAGTATAAATGCCTTGGTAGGAGGAAAATTCAATTGGACTCCAGCTTATATAGGATTAGCTGAATGTACCCATCAGGCTCTTAAAATGAAAGGTGCAAAACTTAATGATTATGGAGTTGAAGGAATGTTTGATAGACTTACACGAGAATATATTAGCTTATCAGATATTTCTAAATTAAAAAATATGCCGAAATATCTGCTTCATAGGTATTTTTCTGAGAAAATGATAGACCATGTTAAAATGATCGTGCATAGAAAGCGTAGAAAATGAAAGATTTTATTAATTATGATTTATTTAAATTCTATGGTCAGTGTTTTTAACGAATATTATATTAAACAGATTCTCTATAAAGAGTGCTCCACCAGCTTTACTGATGGATTAGAAAATAATAGTTAATTACTGTCTCAACATAAGATGAATAATTATTTAGAGATTAGTATAAAAGAACTTTTTGTATAAAAGTAGGTAAATTCATTGCTGTGACCCCAAGTATTATGGATTTGGATGTATTTATGTAAGGTTCATCTTTGTATTAATTTAGGATATTGTAGTCCAATTTTTTTAAGTAGAAGGTATTTCAATTATGAACATAAGTGTGAATTTTATTTTCAAAATAATAAGATATGTGGAATAAATATACTTAATACGATAATATTTAAGATCTATCAAATAGTATGATTTTAAAAATAAAGGCTCGTCCTTTGCACATAAAGGATGAATAAATATTAAAAATGAAATCTTGGTGGTATAATTTAGACGCTTGTAGAAAGGCAAGCTCTTGAGGAGCTTCATGAGGTGAATAACCATCAAGAGAACTTGGCGGTTCTGGTTGTTCATCTCGTGAAACTCTGAACCGCCAAAACAATGAAATCTAAGAAACGTAAAAAATACACACCTTTACGTTCTTTTTCGTGGTCTAAATCTGAAGCCAAAACAACGGATCAGCTTTTAGTCGAATCTACAGTTTCTGAATGGTATGATGCCAAACATCGTACGATGTCAAAGGAAGAAATAATATTTATAAACTCTTTACCTATAGAAAATTGTAGGCTATGCAATTCTTCAGAATTCACTAAAAATGGGCATAGAAAAGATGGAATTCAGATTTATTTTTGTAAGACACGTCATCATCAATTTAATCCATTAACAAATACAATCTTTGATTCAAAGAAAATACCTATTTCGGAATGGATCGAATATCTTCTGCATTTGTTTGAATTTCATTCACTCCATTCCACAGCTTATGACAACAGGAATTCAGAGACAACCGTTAAATACTGGCTTATTAAAGTATTTGAAGTATTAAAAGGGATCCAAGATGATATAGTGTTGGATGGTACTGTATATTTAGACGAAACGTATTTTTCAAAAGCCAAACAGAACAAGATCAAAAAAGACGGAAAAGAACAGCGAGGAATATCCAGGAACAAAAAAGGAGTAGGGGTTGCCTGCAATGATAAGGCATCCATCTACATAGTGACAGGAACATCAAAACCATCCAGGACCTCGACAATGAGAACCTATGGAAAACATATAGCCGAAGGTTCGACAATCGTTCATGATGAAGAAAAATCTCATAACATACTTGTTGAAGAACTGGGATTAAAAAATGAAGTATATTTATCTAATGAAATAAAACAGCTGAACGATAAAGAGAATCCATCATATCCAGTCAATCATCTCCATATGTTACTTAAAAAATTTATGAGAGCACATGGAGGTTATGACAGAGAAAATCTGCAAGACTGGATGAATTTATTTTGGTTCATTATGAATGAGCCTAAAGACCGATATGATAAAGTTCTAAAGTTCATCAAAATGGCGATAATGTCACCAAAAAGGGTGAAATATCGAGATGCTTTATCAAAAAGACACGATAAATAAAGGATTGTTACCCTTTATGTGCAAAGGACGAGCCAAAATAAATATTGGTTATTTTATAATTTATCAACATTATAAAATTTATGCAAATCTTATTTAAGTGGTAAAGTATCGAAATATACTAGATAATTAATAGATAGAGATCTTAAGTTAGCATAATTTAAGGGATAATAAAAGAATTTTCCAATAAGACTAATTTATTTTCCGAAGTTCAATCTGAACTTCTTTTTATATTGTCCATTTGTAAGTAGTTGAAGGGAGTAGTGATATGAAGTTATATTCCAATGATTTAAAAAAAATTGTTTGTCATCGTACTTGTGAGGATAAGGAAAGAATAAGTGATGTATCTAAAGAATTGAATCTGCCAGTCAAGACTATTGAAAAATGGGTGGCTTTATATCGTAAAGACCCTACTTCCTTTGACGGGATTGAAAACTATGAATTCGCAAAACGAAAGATCCATGCGGCAAGATACAACGATTTGGATAAGAAAAGTTTGATAGCAGAATTAAAACGAAAAGATAGTCGAATTGAATACTTAGAATCCGTGATTGTATCCAAGGACTATCAAATCAAGACAATGGAAAAGGAATCATAATAGGAGATGGTATCGTATGAGTAAGACAATGGAGAATAAGATCAATTTGCTTGGGAATTTCTGCATAGAAAATCATATCAGTATGACCGAACTGCAAAAACTGGTGAAAGCCAGAGAAGAACAAAGAACCAGTTCGAATGAAGATCATTTTGAAAACTTTAAAGCGTTTGAAAATAGGACGATACGATCTGGTGATATCAAGATCGATTTTGAAAAGAAACTGGCTTATAAAGATAAGAAATTATTAAATGTACATGAACATGAATTCTTGATCTTACAGATGTTGGTATCCAATCAAAAAGAGATCATTTCGGATATGGAGCTATTAAATTTATTACGGATGTATCATCATGAAGTGACACGAGAATCACTGATCGTTTATGCGTCTCGTATTTCCAAGATGGTGGGTAAATCACCGATTGAAGAAAAATATATCAAGCGCATGCAGAAGCGTGGCTATTACTGGAGTTTTAGCTTGACCAAAAAATAACCTTTTCAAGTCATGAATATTTGGTTATACTCTTTATGAGATCGAACAATATTCTTTTTTTATGCTTGTTTGGTATGGAAAGGAAACAAATTATGAGAAACACAACATTATTGATTATGGCAGCCGGTATAGGAAGTCGATTTGGCGGCGGTATCAAACAATTAGAGCCGGTGGGACTGCACGATGAGATCATCATGGATTATTCCATTCATGATGCGATAGAAGCCAGTTTTAATAAAATTGTCTTTGTGATTCGAAAAGATATTGAAGAAGACTTTAAAGAACGCATCGGCAATCGTGTTGAAGCTATTGCGCAAAAGATGCATGTAGAGATCGACTATGTTTTCCAGGATATTCACGATATTCCGAAAGGTTGTACATTCCCGGAAGGGAGAACGAAACCATGGGGCACCGGACAGGCTATCCTGGCAGCCAAGGAACTGATCCACGAACCCTTTGCGGTCATTAATGCCGATGACTATTATGGCAAAGAAGCTTTCCAGAAACTCCATGACTGGTTAATAGTTGATCATGAGGATACAGCCTATGCGATGGCAGGATTTATCTTAAAGAATACGCTGTCCGATAATGGTGGGGTCACACGTGGTGTCTGTAAAGTAGAAGATGGACATACTCATGTGGCGGATGTAGTAGAAACATCCAATATTATCAAAGTGGAAGAAAATGGTGTTCTAAAGGCCAAAACAAAGGATGCAGAACTTGATATTAATTCCTATGTCTCGATGAACTTCTGGGGCTTCCCGGCTAAAGAGGGACAATATCCTGCTTTTCTGGATGTCTTAGAAAAACACTTTGTCACTTTCTTTGAAGAAGATGTCGAAAACAATCCATTAAAAGCGGAGTATTTATTACCAACATTGATTGGTGGCTTGTTACGAAAGAACGAATGTACGGTAAAAGTCTTAGAAACCCATGATAGATGGTTTGGCGTAACGTATAAAGAAGATAAAGAAGAAGTGGTACAAAGCTTTAAAAGATTGATTGAAGACGGAGTGTATCAAGAAGAATTATATTCTGATCTTACATCTAAATAGTATTTATTATAGCCTGATAAAACGAATGGTTTTATCAGGCTTTTTTACTATCATGTCAAAACTATTGCATATATTCAGCTATTATTCTGGTAAGTATCATTAATGGAAGTCTGGAGTTATTATCCATGCTTCTATAATTAGTGATTTTTTCATAATGCCCAAATAAAATAATATCGGAATAAAATTTTAATTTTGAATCTTCATTACAGGTTAATGTTACAACGGGAATTGAATTCTTATTGGACTTTAAAGCAGCTTGTACTAAAGATTCATTATCTCCGGTAACAGTAAGAATGATGATTAAATCATTTTTAGTGGCCATATTTTCTATATGTTTTAGCCATAGTGAATCAGTTGCTAAAATAGCATCAATACCCATCCATAAAAGATATTTTAAAAACTCTTCTGCTATTAATCCAGTAGCACCACGTGCACAGAGAAACACTCTACGTGATGTTCTAATTAAATCTACTGTTTTTAAAATATCTGTGATAATGAGATTGTTTAAAGTATCATTGCATTCTTTATATATCTTATAAATGACTTTGTTGACATTATATTCTTTGTTATCAACGCGGTTAGGACCAGAGTTCATATTATTTTCAGTCATAATTTTATATCTTAGTTCAGATATACCATTATAACCACATTTTTGAATGGTTCTAGATACAGTAGGGGCTGAAACATTTGTTTTTTTAGCAATATTGGTGATTGACATATTGAGTATATTTTTTTGATTTTCAAAAATAAAATCAATAATAGTTTTTTCAGTACTTGAAAGATTTGCATATATTTTTTTATCAATAGCGATAGACATAACAAAGACCTCACTTTTCGCTTGTAGTAATTTAAAAATAAGATTAATAAGTCCCACAAATATAAATATTATAACTACAAAAAATAAAAATTGAAAGCTGGATTGATATCTGCGTGTAAATCTTTACATGATTTAATAATTATCATATAAAAGATGAAAGCGTTTACTATTTTGCGATATTTAAAACAGATTTGGGCTTTGTTAGAATTTCAGTGTAAATAAAGCTTGCAAGTTTATTAAAAAAAGGGAGGTATATGATGGATCAATGGATCAAGATGGATGGAAAAGTTGTAGTTGTAACTGGTGGTTGCTCAGGCATAGGAACACATATTGTTAATGATTTACTTGTGAACGGCGCTAAAGTTGTAATTTATGATTTGAATCCAAATAGTCTATATGAAGACAATGAGAATGTGTTGGTGGTTCAAGGTAATGTTTTAGAGCCAACTGAGATTCAAAATATGATAGATAAGACATTAGAAAAATTTGGCCGTATAGATGCATTAGTCAATGATGCAGCTGTGACTCGAGTTAAGTTGTTGGTTGATTATTACAATGGGGATCCTGTACATGAATATAATGCTGATGATTTTGACTTTATATTAGGTGTTAATGCAAAAGGAGTGTTTTTAACGACTCAAGCAGTAGCCAAAGTAATGGTGAAACAAAAGAGTGGAGTTATCGTAAATATTACTTCTGAAGCTGGTATGGAAGGATCAAAAGGACAAAGTATATATGCAGCAAGTAAAGGAGCATTAAATTCATTTACATTATCTTGGGCTAAAGAATTAGGGCAATATAACATTCGTGTAGTTGGAGTTTCACCAGGAATTAATGAGCCAACACCTATGGGAGCTGGGACGCACATGGATGAATTAGCATACACAAGAGGAATAAAAAAAGAACAAATTGGAACAGATTATGCCAAAGTTATTCCTTTAGGAAGAAAAGGTAAATTAGATGAAATTGCGGACTTGGTTACATATCTAGTTTCTGACCATGCATCCTATATTACAGGAACTACTGTAAACGTAACAGGCGGAAAGTCTAGAGGATAGAAATATGATGGATTGTAAGCCTTGGTTTGTACTGGTAACTCATGGCCGTTTTGGAGAAGAATTGAAAAATAGTGCTGAAATGATTATGGGACCATTGGAGGACACTTATTGCATATCTTTGATAGAAGGTATGGATCCATTAGAATTGAAAGATAAATTGGCAGAGTTATTGAAAGATGCTCCGACTAATACAATTATAATGACGGATTTATTTGGAGGAACACCATCGAATACTGCTGCAATGTTTGCATTTGAAAAGGAATATTCAATTATATGTGGCTTGAATTTACCAATGTTGATTGAAGCAGAAATGACTAGAATGCAAGGAAACTATAATCTGAACCAAAAAATAATACAAACTGGAAAAGAGAGTGTTATTGATATTAAAAAACTAATGATGGAAAGGAGATAATAATGTTAGAAGGTATTAAATTTTGTAGAATTGACTATCGATTAATACATGGACAAGTCATCACAAAGTGGAGCCACATCGTCTCAATTAACCAAATTGTTATCGTAAATGATGCATTGGCGAATGATGAATTTATGGCTGGTATTTATGCAATGGCTGCTCCATCCAATATGGAAGTAAAAACAGTTACCAAGGAAACCTTTGTTCAAAATGCTAAGGCTGGAGAATATGATGAAGTAGCAACATTCTTATTATTTAAGAGTATAGAAGATTGTTCTGAAGTTGTGTCAAAAGGGATTAATTTCAAACAAGTCCAAATTGGTGGTTTAGGCAGTGGGAATGGACGAACATCTGTTGTTAAGGGAATTTCTGTAGATTTAAAGGATATAGCAAAACTAGAAGAGATTGCTTCTAAAGGTGCGGAAGTTACATTCCAGGTTACTCCGGAGGAAAAGAAAGTCACATTAAGTCAGGCTAAAAAGAAAGTAGAAGGTTAAAAATATGATGGGTGTAGCGATTTTTACTGGTATTTATTATTGGATCATGAAGACTGATATTGGTTATGGATGGACACATGCAATACGTCAACCTTTATTTGCTTCTCTGCTAATTGGAATTATTATGGGGAATGTAACAGAAGCCGTTACAATTGGAGCCGCTGTTCAGATCATGTATATTGGTTTAGTAGCTGCGGGATCAAATTTACCTGCAGATGACTGTTTAGCAGGTTTGGTAAGTATTCCAATTGCACTGCAAACAGGAATGGACGTAACAACTGCTATTTCCTTAATTGCTGTTCCTGTTGGTATTATGGGAGTTTTTATTGATCAGCTACGTAAAACTGTAAATATTGTTTTTGTACATATGGCCGATAAATACGCAGCAGATGGAAATTATAGACAAGTCAATTTATGTAATTTCTTGTATCCTCTGTTGTTAAGTTTTGTGATGCGTTTTCCAATCCCATTTTTAGCTAATATGTATGGAGCTGATGCTGTTACAGCATTTATGAATAGTATTCCACAATGGATTATTAATGGATTTAATGTTGCTGGTGGGTTGTTACCAGCACTTGGATTTGCATTAACTATGTTTGTCATTGGTAAAAAAGAATTGCTTCCTTGGTTCTTTATCGGATACTTCTTGATTCAATTTAGTGGTATTCCAGTTATTGGAGCAGCAGTTTTTGGTGTATGTGCTATTTTGCTAATTAATGGATATCGTTCAGGAAAAATCTTTGGAAAGGTAGGTCAGTAATTATGGCTGAAACAGTAAACAGTGTATCTAAAATTACAGAAAAGGATGTTCGAAATTCTTGGATTCAGTATTATTTATTCGCGGAAACAGGTATTTCATGGGAACGTTTACAAGCTTTGGGTTTTACAAATTCACTGATTCCTATTTTTAAAAAACTGTATCCAAAGAAAGAAGAAATGGCGGCTGCCTTAGAACGACATCTACTTTTCTATAATACTGAAGCTGTGTTTGGATCAGTTATTAATGGTATCGTGATTGCATTAGAAGAACAAAGGGCAAATGGAGCACCGATTGAAGAAGATACAATTACAGCGGTTAAGTCAGGTTTAATGGGACCTATGGCTGGAATTGGTGATTCTTTAGATTGGGCTACATTTAAACCCATTATCTTCTCGTTAGCTGCTTCATTATCAGCTACAGGAAGTCCAATTGGATGTTTCGTATTATTGTTGCTTCCAATTATTCAGATGATTATTGGATGCAAATTATCGGTTACAGGATATAAGGAGGGGCGTAAATCAGTTACTAATCTTTTAAGCTCTGGAAAAATTAATGATTTGCTAATTTCGGCCAGCACACTTGGTTTATTCATGATGGGTGCACTTTCTTCAACTTATGTAAAATTGTCAACACCTCTAGAATTTCATTTTGGAGCTGGGGATAATGCTCCATTTGTATTGCAGAGTATTTTCGATGGTATTATTCCAGGTTTATTACCACTGCTTGCAGTGTTAGGAATTTATTGGTGGTTGACGCATAAGAACCAAAACATGATTCAAATTGTAATTTTAATTTTAGTGATTTCAATTGGAGGGGCTTTCATTGGATTATTGTAATAAAAAGGCTGTTCATTTTGGAGCCGGAAATATTGGCTTAGGTTTTATTGGTGATTTACTCCATGATACAGGCTATCATGTTGTATTTATAGACGTCGATACAAAAATCATTGATCAAATTAATGAGTCAAATGGTTACTGCTTAAATATCGTCGAGAAAGATTATGAAAAGAAAGTGATTGATAATTGCAGTGCTGTTTCTTCAGTTAATGATTTTGATAAGGCAATAGAAGAAATTGACGATGCATATATTATTACAACATCAGTTTTGACAAATAACCTTATTAAAATTGCTCCGGTTTTACTAGCCGGATTAAAAAGAAGATATAGTAACAAACGAAATCGAATAAATGTATTAGCCTGTGAAAATGCAGTGGGGAATACACATATTCTAAAGAAAGCATTAGAAGATATTGATCCGGATTTTGCATGCCATCTTGATGAAGTAGCTGCATTTGCAGATACAGAAGTAGATCGTTTGGTTTTACCAAGATTTGAAGATGGTAAAAAATCAGTAGACATTGGTGTTGATTTTGAATTAGCTGTTGATAAAACACAATTAGTTGATCCAAATGAAAGCCCTATTAAAGGGGCAGATTTTACCGATACATTGATTAAATATATTGAGCGAAAACTATACATTATCAATGGAGGACATGTATTTGCAGGGTTTCTAGGATATCTTAAAGGCTATGAAATTATTCAAAATGTATTCTATAATTCTAACCTTAAACAAATTGTAAGGGAACAAATGAAGGAAAGTGGAATGTATGTTTGTAGCAAATATGATTTTACAGAACAGCAAATAGACAATTATATTGAATTTGCGTTGAACCGCTTTTCTTTACCGGGGATTGAGGATCCTATATCAAGAGTTTGCCGATCTCCAATGAGAAAAATGCAGGCTGGAGAAAGATTGATGGCACCAGCAGTTGGATGTGAAAAGGCCGGATTGGACAATCATCGGATATTACAAGGGTTAGCGGCTGGTTTTGCCTTTGATATTAAAACAGATGCCGAGAGTGTTAAAATTCAAGAGCTTATTAACTCTAAAGGAATTGAAGAAACTATATCTATAGTTACTGGAATTCAAAGTGGAACAAAAATGTTTAATGACATTCTTGGGTATTATAACAGAATTAAACAAGGAGAATGGATTTTTTAGGAGGTAACATATGCAACGATTTATAAATGATCCGAATCAAGTTGTAGATGATATGCTTCAAGGATATGTAAAGACTCATAAAACAGTTAAACTTTCAGATGAGAATCATCGCGTTATTTCACTTAAGGAAAAAGTGCCAGGGAAGGTAGGCGTTGTTAGTGGTGGCGGTAGCGGACACGAACCAGCTTTTCTTGGCTATGTTGGAAAGAACATGCTGGATGCTGTAGCTGTTGGGGAAGTCTTCTCTTCTCCTACGGTTTCGCAATTTCATCAAGCTATTAAAGAAGCAGATAATGGTGCTGGAGTAGCTGTGCTATTTGGTAACTATGCCGGGGATACCATGAATGTAAAGATGGCTATTGAGGAAGCAGAAGACGATGATATTGAAGTGAAGTATGTTCTTGCAAAAGATGATATTGCTTCCAGCCCAAAAGAAAATAAAGAAAAAAGACATGGTTTGGCAGGCGGATTCTTTATGTGGAAAGTAGGTGGAGCCAAAGCTGCTAGTGGTGGTTCGTTGGACGATGTTATTTATTCGGCTCAGAATGTTGCTGACAAGACAAGAAGTATCTGTGTGGGATTAGAACCATTGATTATTCCTGCAGTGGGCAAACCAAATTTCATTATAGAGGATGGTAAAATGGAGTTTGGAATAGGTCATCATGGAGAAGCCGGAATTCGAAAAGAAAAGATTAAGAGTGCAAATGAAATAGCAGTAGAGATGACAAAAGCTATCTTGGAAGACTTTGATTTTGGTGAATCTAAAGAGTTGGCTGTTATGATTTCTGGCTTTGGTGCTACACCAAAAATGGAAAGTTATATTATTTATAATCAAGTTGAGAAAACTTTGATTGAAGAAGGTCACAGTATTTGGAAAACATTTATTGGAGATTTCGCTACATCTCTAAATATGAATGGAGTTTCATTAACGATAGTGGAATTAGATGACGAAATTAAAGAACTTATGGAACTGGAAGCAGAGCCTTCCGGATTGGAAACGTATTAACAGAGGAGATTTTTATGAAACTACAATTAGCATTAGATGAATTTCAGATGGATGAAGCATTAGTGTTGGCGCACAAAGTAGAAAAATATGTTGATATTATCGAAATTGGCACACCATTTGTGATTGGCTATGGTATGCAAGCCGTGCGTCGTTTTAAAGAAGAATTCCCAGACAAAGAAATACTATCTGATGAAAAAATCATGGATGGTGGATATTTGGAATCCAAACTGGCTTATGATGCAGGTGCAGAATATGTTACAGTTTTAGCCGCAACAGAGAATTTAACTATTAAGAGTTGTTTAAAAGCGCGAGACGAATATAAAAAACAAGTTGTAGTGGATTTTGTAGATATTACGAATCTTGCAGAACGTGTTAAAGAATGTGAAGAATTAGGGGTAGATGTATTGGCGGTTCATACAGGTGCCGATCAACAAGCGGCAGGAAGAACACCTTTGGAAGATTTAAAGGTAATGACTAGTGTTGCCAAACATACAAAGATTGCAGTTGCTGGAGGAATTAATAGTAAAACAATTGATCAATATGTGGCACTTAATCCAGATATTATTATTGTAGGTAGTGCCATTGGACATGCAGAAGATCCTGTGGAAGAAGCTCGTTTAATTAAAACGGCTATGGAGAAAGCATAATGGAACCTTGTAAAAATTTAAAAGCAATTGTAGATGAATTAGCTCAAGATGCCGCACAAGTGAGTCAACAACATGTCGAAGATGTTGAGAATTTAATTATAAATGCAAAAAGAGTATTTATTGCTGGAGCAGGAAGATCTGGATTTGCCGCTAGAGCATTTTCAAATCGATTAATGCATTTAGGATTAGATGTTCACTTTGTTGGAGAGCCAACTTGTCCATCTATTAGAGAAGGTGATTTACTAGTTATTGGTTCTGGATCAGGCAAAACAGAAAGTCTTGTTACAAATGCAAAAAAGGCAAAACGAGAAGGAGCTAAGCTTGCAACGATTACTATTCATCCTGACAGTGAGATTGGCTCTATAGCTGATGCATATATTCAGATACCTGGTATTTCTTCACGAGTAGAGGGAACCGGAGTACAAAAAGCACCATCTATACAACCACATGGTTCATCTTTTGAGCAGTTATCATGGTTGATCTATGACAGTATGGTTGTTGATTTAAAAGAAAAACTAAATCAAACACAGGACCAAATGGATTATAGACACGCAAATATGGAATGATTTAAAGAGTTGAGCTATTCATTGCTCAACTCTTTTGACAAATGATAAAGAGAAAGAGGTCATAGTATGGAGTATTTAGTAAATGAAAAAAATGCAGGTATTATTTTAGAAATCTCAGATAACATTCATCAAAATGAAAAGTATTTAAGTGAGTTGGATGGCGCTGCCGGGGATGGCGATCATGGTGTAAATATGAATAAGGGATTTTCTTTAGCTAAAGAGAGAATACAGACAAATATGTCATTTTCGGAAGGTTTAAATATTTTACGAAAAGTATTAATGGAAGAAATTGGCGGTAGTATGGGCCCTATTTATGGAACCTTGTTTACAAAAATATATCGGACAATTAAAAGAGAAAATATTATCACGGCGGAATTATTTTTATCGGCGTTACATAACGCAGTAACAGGCTTAATGGATTTGGGCGGGGCAAAAGTTGGAGACAAAACTCTTTTAGATACATTATGTCCGGCAACAGAAGCATTTAAAAAAGCATTGGAAAATGGTAATAGTTTTACTGAATGTTTAACTGCTATGAGTGTAGCTGCTATAAAAGGAAAAGAGAGTACTAAACTTATGGTTGCAAAAGTTGGTAGAGCTTCTAGATTAGGAGAGCGTAGTAGAGGGCATATTGATGCAGGGGCTGCATCCTGTTGTGTTATTCTGACATCTATGGCAGATGCAATTCAGGAAGTTATGGTTTTAGACTGACCAATGCATTTATAGAAAGGAATTTTGTATGAGCACACCTATTATAGTTTTAATTGCTATTACTCTATTTTTAAGTTTTATATTGCCTTTTGTTTTAAGAAGAATTTATTATCAAAAGTTGTTTTTAAATCTTGAACAGAAGAAAATAGACGAACTGAATCTATTACTTGATTCTATTTTATGTAAATTACTCTTTAGACCTTTTAATAGAGAATTTTTAAGATTAAATGGTTATTTAATAAATGATGATTCAAAACATATTGATCAACAATTTCATCTTTTAATAAATGAGATGCAATTAAACCAAAAGCAATCTTTGTCAGTTTTAAATAAAGCATTTAATTACTATTTGTCTAAAAAAGATAGAAAGCATACTCGAGAAGTATTGGATGAACTGAAGAAAAACCAAATTTCGAAAAACGAACTTAAAAATAAGGAAATGCTATATGACATTATTGTAGAGAAAAAAGCTACTTATGTTAATGAAATTTTAAAAATGATAGAAGAACAGTTGAAATCTAGTGCTAATTTATCAAATGGAGCAATAAAATATCGTATAAGTGTCTTACAATATCTACTTGGGCTTCAATACAGCTATTTACATGATACTAAGAATATGGATAGGTATTTTAATTTGGCACTTGAAGAATTAAAAGGTACTGCATTTGAAAAGGAGATACAAAGCATAATATCAGAGATATAAAATAGTGCTATCTTATGTCTTGCTGAAATACATAAATTATTAGAAAACATACTATTCAATTAACTTTTTTTTGAATAAGGAAGTTAAATCAGTATAGAGTGCATAGTTATTCATACAAAAACCTAGTAAAAATTTTGAATTTATTTCATACTAAAATTGAAATACATGTAAACTAAAGCCTGGCTGAATTGTTGTGATTTGGCCAGGCTTTTCTTATACATTGTAGAGAAGTCATAGGATTTCTGATACACTTGAATCAGAAAGGATAATAAAAATATGCCAAAAAAGATTGGAGTTTTATTACTTTGTTTTGTCGTGTTGTTGAGTGGTTGTTCATCATCAAATAAGACAGCTTATAAAGAAGAACCGGAAGAAGAATTGACGGAATACCAGGAAGAATTTAATGACTTCCTAAAAGATCAGTTGGTGGAAACACTGGAATCGGATTATTATACACTTCATTCATATTTAAAAGATCCTGAGACCTATGATATTGATAGTGCAAGCGTAGAAAAGACATTTGGTCGTATGGATGCGGAAAGTATGGAGGAAAATCGAAAAGAGATTCAGGAAACGCTTGATCAGCTGCAGGCATTTGATTATGAACAGTTAACCGATCAACAACAAGATACCTATGATATCTTTACTTATAATATGGAATGTTCAAAAGAACTTAGTGATCCTAAATTTGACTATATTGCTTCGGCATTTTCACCGATGACCGGAATTCATGTATCATTTCCTACTATCTTTGCGGACTGGACTTTTGATAGTGAGCAGGAGTTAAAAGATTTGATTTTGATGATCCAGGATGTGGATGATTATACACAAAGTGCTATAGATTATACATACATTCAAAATGAAAAGGGATATCTGTGTTTAGATTTTGATTCGATCTTATCATATTGTGAAAAGATTTTGGATAAGGGCGTAGAGAGTTCGGTTTTAAAAGGATTACAGGATCAAGTTGATGCATTGGATTTGAATAGTGATCAAACAAAAGCTTATAAACAAGAGCTGGAACAGGCATTTTCCGATTCTTATTTAAAGGCTTATGAGTTAATCAAAGCTGCAATGCTGGATCTCAAACAAAACGGTAATAATCATCCAAATGGTCTTGCTTCCTTTGATGTTGGAAAAGAATATTATTCACTGTTGATGAAGAATAACACAGGCTCTGATATGGAAGTGATCGAAGTGGAAGATTTGATGGATACGGCTTGTAAAGAGCATTTACAGACATTTATTGAAAATGCCGATTCAGACATGAGCTTTCTTTTTACATCTACGAATTATACAGGCTATGAGCAGATGTTAGATGATATTCAAGATCAGATGTTTGATGATTTTCCAAAGGTGGAATCATTAGAGTATGAAATCAAAGATATGGAAGAAGATGTTGCCAGCGATAATGGAGTGGCTGCTTATTTTCAAATTCCGGAGATCGATGGGGATCTAAAAGGACAGCTGCGTGTCAATCCCAATAACAACAATATGAAAGCCATTGATACGTATATGACGGTTGCTCATGAAGGTATGCCGGGACATATGTATCAATATAACTACGCACAGGAACATATCAGTGAACCACTTCGTTGGTCTATTCTGGCCAGCAGCGCTTATCAGGAAGGCTATGCGACGTATGCACAGCACTACAGCCTGCGCTATTTAAAAGGCATCAAGCCAAAACAATTAAAAGCCTATAGTGAATATATGTTGGTGATTTATGATGCATTGGTCTTGGCTGATATCGGAATTCATTATTACAATTGGGATCAGGAAAAATGTCAGAAAGAGATCGAAGAAAACTATGGCATTACGATTGATGAGAAACAATACAACCAGCTGTTATATACACCTTGTGCCTTTGAACCATATTATACGGGCTATGAACAAATCATGGATTTAAAAGAAAGAGCTAAAAATACGTTAAAGTCCGATTATAATGAAAAAGAGTTTCATACAATCTTGTTGAATTGTGGACCGGCTCCTTTCTTTATAGTTGAAGAGAATATGGCAAAAGCATGGAAAGCATAAAAAGAAGACTGTGTTTGCATATAATTAAATTCAAGATTTTAGAGTGAAGAAAAGACTGCTTGTGCAAGATAAGCAGTCTTTTCTTTAATCAAAATTGACTTCCGGTGCGCTTTGTGCCTCTTGGGATGCCTGATATTTATCCATCGTATGAAAGCCCATCATGCCGGAAATGATATTATTTGGGAATTTTCGAATTGTTGTATTGTACTCTTGAACCGCTTCGTTGTATTCTTCACGAGCTACACTTAATCGATTTTCAATACCTTCTACACTGGTCATAAAATCGGACATGAGTTGTGTACTTCCAAGTTCTGGATAGGCTTCCATGGCAATGTGAATGTCACGAATGATTTGTGAACTGGCGGCATCTGCACTTTCCAGATCGGATGTCGAAGCACTGGAATCGATGGTCATATTTCCGTCTTTATCTACGGAAATACCCTTTGTTCCGCTGCGCAGTGCGGCAATCTCCTGATAGACTTCGCTTTCATGATCCATGGCACCTTGTACACTTGGCATCAGCTCGTTGATCTTATCCAAACGAGATTGTAGGGAGCTTTGAATATTTGCCTGTCTGGTTGTCACATTTTCTTCTAGTGTCACCATATTATTGTAAGGACCGATCAATAAAGCACCAGCCAGTACGACAACCACACCAATTACGATTAGTACGATGCCCCATCCGGGGATTTTTTTCTTTGTATTCATGATAACCTCATTTCTATATTTTACCAGCTTCCGCCGGCTCCACCACCACGGCTTGAACCACCGCCGCCTCCGGAGAATCCGCCAAAACCACCGGATCCCAAGCCGTTACCAAAGCCGCCTCCATAATGTCTTCGTCTGGAACCGGATAAGATACTGCCCCAAAGCAGGGCTTCTAAAAGCTCATCTTCATTGTTTCGAGAAGAATGATCTTTACGGGAAACAATGATCAACACATAATCTTTTTGTAGAGAACCGGTCTTTTGAAGAAAGATCTTTGTTTTTCCGGTTTTATGGGCTTGAATTTCACCGTTAGGTTGTACGCTGACAACGCTGGGATCCTGACTGGAAACCAGAATGCTTTCGGATTCAAAATCATAACCTTTGATGTTTAAGGTCGTTTTCTGCCCGGGAACCATATATAAGGTAGCACCGGATCTTGTCTTTCTTTGTGTAGATAAATAGATGGCACCTAGTAAGATTGCAAAGATCGGCAGCAGCATGATCCATTCGATACCATCTTCCTCTTCGGTTTCTTCAACCGGTGTTCCGGTTTGATGATCCTCGATGACTTGAACGGTTTGCGTATAAAGCTCTTTAATGCCGGTCGAATAGTCTTCCTTTTGAAAGTAAGGAACCAGATAATCCGTTTGCAGATGCTGACTTTTGATATCGGTGATCACATCTTCCAAGCCACGGCCTACTTCCATATAGCGAAGCTTATCTTCGATGCTTACGATAAACAAAATACCATTATCTTTATCCTTATCACCCAGCTGATACTTTTTAAATGTTTGATAGGCAACCTGCCGTATATCTTGATCATGCAGGGTATCTTCTGTGATAAAGACAACCTGTGCACCGGTTTCTTGTTCCAGCCGGTATCCAAGCTTATTTAAATCTTCTTCCGTATTTTCATCTACGATATTGGCATGATCGTTGATATAATCATCAATGACCAAGGTATCATCGGCATAGATTTGCAGGGGGCAAAGACAGGCCAGGATACCAAGAAGTAAGGGAATACCGTATCTGTATTTCATAACTCTCCTTTCCTTTTTAACAGTATAGCATGGATCGGCTATAAAAACCTTGAAAATCCTTGCTTTCGCAAAGGGGCATTCATTGATTCTTGTTTACAGTTATGGTAAACTTTATATGTTTCGCTAGGAGGTACGATGAATTCCTATTATCAGTCTTTGATTGCCGAAATACAAAAGAAGATCGATGGAAAAGCGTATCAGGAAGCGTACGATTTAATTCATCAGGAGATATCACTTCCGTATGTGCCGCAGGATTGTCTGGCCATCCTGGAATCGTATCAGCAGGAGTGCTTACCGCATATCCGAAAAGAACATACTTTAGGGATGGATACGATCCTTTCATGGATCTATGAAGATCCTTCCAAACAGGAGCAGGTCATTCCTTTTATGAAGGATCTAAACTTACGGCAATATACCAGGGAAGTGCAAGATCTATTGAATGCTGAACTTCTCGATGAAAGCAAAGGTGAATTGATTGAATATTTGATGGAACAAAAAATTGATACACCTTTCAAAATAGAAAAAAATGGATTGGACATTACCTTTATTCCCAGTTCGATTCTTTCAGAAGAAATTGATCCGGTTGTATTAGAGGTACGGGCAATATTGGATGCCTGGTTTTCAGATGACGATCCCGCTTTTCTAAATTTCTGTATGACCTTGCTTCATCAGGAGATCCTTATCAGGCGGCCTTTTGATCTAAGTGAAGAAGAAGCTTTGCCGATTGCCAAAGCCATTGTTCGTTTAGTTTATGCGGCTTTGATGCGTGATGATGAATTGGAAGATTTTACAGAAAAGAAAGATTTGACAAAAGTTCAAGACACGATCTTATGGATTGAAAGAAGAGGAGAATTCAAATGATTACAAAATGGACATTGAACGAACATGCAAATGGTGTGCTGGAAGTAGAAGTGGATGGTGACATCTGGACAAAAGCACAGAAGAAAGTTTTCAACAACCTGAAAAAACAAGTGAACTTAAAAGGATTCCGTAAAGGACATGTTCCGGAAGCTTTGATTCGTAAACAGATTCCATCACAGATGGTTTATGAATATGCTGCAGAAGAAGTCGCAAACGAAGCTTTGGCTAAAGGAATCGAAGAAAATAAATTGGAATTGGTTGCCCGCCCAACTTTAGAAGTGAAAGAAGCCAATGATGAAAAAGTAACTTTGGTATTTAACTGTATCGTTATGCCGGAAGTCACTTTAAAAGAATACAAAGGTTTAGACATCCACAAAGAAGAAGTAAGTGTAACGGATGAAGATATCGAAGAAGAAGTAAAACGTATTCAGAATCGTTATGCGGACTGGGTACTTCGTGAAGAAGATCAGGCTGCCGAAAACGGGGACCAGGTAACGATCGATTATGCCGGAAGCATCGATGGTGTTCCATTTGATGGCGGTTCTGCCGAAAACTATCCTTTGGAATTGGGTTCAGGAGCATTCATTCCAGGTTTTGAAGAACAGTTAGTTGGCGTAAAAAGCGGAGAAGAAAAAGATGTTGTCGTAACTTTCCCGGAAGAATATGGTGCCAAAGATCTAGCCGGAAAAGAAGCGGTATTTAAATGTACTGTACATGACATCAAATATAAAGAATTGCCGGAAGCTAACGATGAACTGATCCAGAAGTTAAAACGTGAAGGTGTGGATACACTGGAAAAATACAAAGAAGTCACAAAAGAAGATCTGACAAAACGTAAAGAACAGCAGGCTGAAAATCAGTTTACCGATGCCTTGGTTTCCAAAGTCACAGAAGATGCTGAAGTAGAAATTCCGGAAGTGATGATTGCCAATGAGATCGATCGTATGTATCGTAACTTCGAAAACCAGATGGTTCAATCTGGATTTACGGCTAAACAGTATTTGGAAGCCAGTGGTCAAAGCGAAGAAGACATTCGCAGTATGATGAAACCGGAAGCTGAAAAGAGCGTTAAGACAAGCCTGGTATTGGAAGCGATCGTAAAAGCAGAAGCTATTGAAGCCAGTGATGAAGAAGTTGAAGCTGAATACAAAAAGCTAGCTGAAAACTATGGTATGGAAATCGATCGTATCAAACAGTTGATTTCGGTTGACAATATCAAATATGATCTTGCGCAACAAAAAGCAATTGAGTTGCTAAAGAATTCTGTAAAGTAGTAAAATAGAATCGTAAAAAAAAGGCGCCTGGCGTCTTTTTTAAAAGGGAAAAGGAGGTTGTACATATGTCTCAAACATATCCTTTAGTATGTACACGGGGCGTGATTTTGTTCCCGGAACAGGAAATCGTAATCGATGTAGGGCGTCAGCCGTCCTTAAAAGCAATTGAAAATGCACAGGAAAACTATGAAGATAAAGTTGTCTTGTTTTCACAGATCGAACTTCAAAAAGATGATCCGACCATGGATGATATCTATAAAGTCGGAACACTTTGTGAAATTCGTCATGTACGACGTTTTGAAAACTTTTTACGAATCAAGTTTAAAGGCTTGGATCGTGTGCAGTTAAACGCATGGGAGCAGGGCAGCCTGAGTGACATAGCCCAGGTTGATATCTTACACAGCTATCGTCAGGATGAAATGGAAGAGGTAGCTCTGGTTCGTATGATCGCCAATGAATTTGATACGATGGGCAATGCGGAAAAGTTCTTGTCAAAAGAATTGATCATTGAACTGTCCAAAGGAATTGGTGCCGATCTTTTAAGTGATCGTGCGGTACAGGCTTTTCCTTTAAGTACGGAAAGAAAACAGAAATATCTGGAAACATTGGGAATCAATGATCGTTTAGAGATGTTGTTGGCCGACATGGAAAAAGAAAAGAAAATGTCGGAAGTTGAACAGAAGATCAATGAAACGGTCAAAGAGCGCATTGATCAGGGACAAAAAGATTATTATCTGCGTGAGAAGATGAATGCCATTCGTGAAGAATTAGGTGACATCGGATCACAGGATCAGGATGCGGAAAAAATTCGTAAACGTTTAGAGGAAAATCCATATCCGGATTATATCAAGAAGAAGGTTACAGAAGAATTGCAGCGTTATGAAATGCTGCCTATGGCATCCGGAGAAACCGGTGTCATCAAAAACTATATTGACTGGCTGATGGACCTTCCCTGGTGGCAGGAAACACATGATAACGAAGACCTAAATGAGGCACAGAGAATTTTAGATGAAGATCATTATGGCCTGGAAAAGGTCAAAGAACGTATCATGGAATATTTGGCCGTTAAGCAGATGACCAATTCACTAAAAGCGCCAATCTTATGTCTGGTTGGTCCGCCGGGTGTTGGTAAAACATCTTTGGCTCGCAGTGTAGCCCGCGCCTTAGATCGTCACTTTGTGAAAATCTCATTAGGTGGTGTTCGTGATGAAGCGGAAATTCGTGGACATCGACGCACTTATTTAGGCGCTTTGCCGGGACGCATCATTCAGGGAATGAAAAAGGCACAGGTCACAAATCCGGTATTCTTAATTGATGAAATTGATAAAATGGCTTCCGATTATAAAGGGGATCCAAGCTCTGCCATGTTGGAAGTATTGGATCCGGAACAGAACTCTATGTTCTCTGATCATTATATTGAAGAAAGCTATGATCTTTCCAAGGTTTTATTTATCGCAACCGCCAACTATCTGGAAAATATTCCACCGGCTTTGCGTGATCGTTTAGAAATCATCGAGCTTTCCAGCTATACAGATATTGAAAAGACCAATATTGCCAAAGAGCATTTGCTTCCAAAACAGCTGGAAGAAAATGGTTTGAAGCCAAATCAGTTAAAAGTCAGCGATAAGATGCTTTTATATCTGATTCGCTATTACACAAGAGAGGCCGGCGTTCGTCAGCTGGAAAGAACGATTGCGACGATTTGTCGTAAGACAGTGCTTGCGATCTTAAAGGATGGAAAACGCTCGATTACTTTAAATAAAAAGCTGATTCACGAATGGTTAGGCAATGAAAAAGTGGATTACGGTAAAAAAGAGAAAAAGGATCAGGTTGGAACCGTAACCGGACTTGCTTATACCAGCTTTGGCGGCGATATCTTACAGATTGAAGCCAATAAGTTTGATGGCCATGGCAAACTGATCCTGACAGGACAGTTAGGCGATGTCATGAAAGAAAGCGCCAGTATTGCCTTAGACTATATTCGTGCACATGCCAAGGAATATCATATCGATTCCAGTGATTTTGAAAAGCTGGACGTTCATGTGCATGTTCCAGAAGGTGCGGTTCCTAAGGATGGGCCTAGTGCCGGTGTTACGATGACAACCGCTTTAGTTTCCTGCTTCAGTAATATTCCTGTAAAGGCAAACATTGCGATGACAGGAGAAGTAACACTTCGTGGAAATGTACTTCCAATTGGCGGTTTAAAAGAAAAATCGCTGGCTGCACATCGAAGCGGAATCGATACGATCTTGATTCCTCGTGGTAATGTCAAAGATTTGGACGAGCTTCCACAGGAAGTAAAAGATGCGGTGACATTTATTCCAGTTTCCAATGTGAAACAAGTCCTGTCACACGCACTGGTTCAGTAATATGCAGGCGACATTTGTCATCAGTGCCGTTGAAAAGGAACAATGGCCAGATTCCAACCTTCCGGAAGTTGTAGTCGTAGGCCGAAGTAACGTTGGGAAAAGCTCCTTTATCAATGCACTGACCAATCGCAAGCGCCTCGCCTATGTAGGAAATACACCCGGAAAAACACGCTTGATCAATTTCTTTGATATTGATGGTACTTGGATGTTAGTGGATGTACCAGGCTACGGTTATGCTCGTATGTCCAAGGAAATGTTGAAGAAGATGGGAAAGATGATGGAAGATTATTTTTCCCAGAGAGAGCAGCTAAAGCTTGCGATTCAACTTGTCGATGCCAGACATGATCCGACCAATGACGATCTGGATATGATCGAATATTTTAAATCGTTACAGATTCCGATCTTGTTGGTGGCAACTAAGATCGATAAGATTCCTAAGACAAAGCGAATCAAAGCATTAAAAAATATTTCACAGAAGCTGCAATTGCCATTAAAGAACATCTATGGTATCAGCAGTACTGAAAAGATTGGCTTTGATGAAGTTTATCAGGCGATATTAAACCAAATTCAATAGATTCTCTGGCTGCGTTTATGATACCTGTGTTCTGAAAAACCATCAATTAAACGACGTAAAAAAATGAACTACCAAGACTACAAAAAGAATGGATTGTAAAACATACTTTTGATTGATTGTTGTACCCTTTAAATAGATATGTTGTACTTTTTAAACTTCAATTGTCTGAAATATAAAAATTGTGTTACACTGATAATACATTTTTAAAAAAGGAGAACGTTATGAGTGGATTTTTTGGGGTAGCTTCAAAAAAAAGTTGTGTTTTAGATTTGTTTTTTGGTACAGATTACCATTCACACTTAGGGACACGTCGTGCTGGTATGGCTGTATATGGAAAGAATGGTTTTAACAGAGCCATTCACAATATAGAAAACAGCCCGTTTCGTACTAAATTTGATAAAGATTTAGATCAGTTTGAAGGTGGTCTGGGCATCGGTTGTATTTCAGACTTTGAATCACAGCCCTTACTGGTTCATTCTCATTTAGGAAGCTTTGCGATTACTACCGTAGGTCGTATCAACAATCTGGACGAATTGAAGGAAAGTTGTTTTCAAAACGGAATGACACATTTCTTTGAAATGAGTACAGGTGGCATCAATCCAACAGAATTAGTGGCAGCCTTGATCAATCAAAAGGCCAGTTTAGTGGAAGGTTTACGTTATGTGCAGGATGTTGTAGAAGGCAGTATGAGCATATTGATCCTGACAAAATCGGGTATTTACTGTGCTCGTGATAAGGTTGGTCGTACACCCATTATCATAGGTGAAAAAGATACAGGATATTGTGCAACATTCGAAAGCAGCGCCTTTTTAAACTTAGGATATCATCACTACAAAGATATGGGTCCTGGTGAAATTTTGTATATGACTCCTAATGGTGTGGAAGTGAAACAAGAAGCCGGGGAAGAAATGAAGATTTGTTCGTTCTTATGGGTATATTATGGTTATCCAACCAGTACTTATGAGGGCGTCAATGTAGAATGTATGCGCAATCGTTGCGGGGAAATTTTATCAACAAGAGATACAAATGTCGAAGTCGATAGCGTAGCCGGTGTTCCGGATAGTGGAATCGCCCATGCGGTAGGTTATTCAAATGTGACAAAAATACCATTCTCCAGACCGTTTATCAAATATACACCAACCTGGCCTCGAAGTTTTATGCCAACCAGCCAGTCACAAAGAAATATGATTGCCAAAATGAAGCTGATTCCGGTTCAGGAGCTAATCAAAGATAAAAAATTGTTGTTGATTGATGATTCGATCGTTCGTGGAACCCAACTGGGAGAAACAACAGATTTTCTTTATCAGTCAGGTGCTAAAGAAGTTCATGTACGTCCTGCCTGTCCACCAATCATGTATGGATGTAAATATTTAAATTTTTCACGCTCCAGTTCGGAAATGGATCTGATCACAAGACGTGTCATCAAGGATCTGGAAGGTGAAAATGTCAGTGATGAAGTATTAAAAGAATATGCAGATCCAGATAGTGAACGTTATCAAAATATGTGCGAAGAGATTCGCAAACGCTCTAAGTTTACTTCGCTTCGTTACCATCGTTTAGATGATATGATTGAATCTATCGGTTTGCCAAAATGTAAGCTTTGTACGTATTGTTGGGACGGAGAGGAATAGCCATGAATGCGATATACGAGCGCACGAGTGTTCGTCAGTTCACTGATCAAACATTGACACAGGAACAAGTCAATGCCATCTTAAAAGCTGGATTTTTTGCACCATCGGCACGAAACCTACAGCCTTGGTATTTTGTGGTGATCGAAAAGGAAAGTCTGATTCGTCAATTGCAGGAGTTTTCGCCTTATGCTTCTCCTTTACAAACCGCCACACTTGCGATTGTGGTTTGTGCGGATTTATCAATCAATCCCAGTACGGATTATTGTCAACAAGATTGTGCAGCAGCTACCCAAAATATGCTGGTTCAGGCCAAAGAATTAAGTATCGGTTCTTGTTGGATGGGTGGATATCCTAACCAGGACAGAATCGAAAAAATAAAAGAAGTCATTGATTTACCAGAGCATATTCTTCCTTTATGGATTCTTGCCTTTGGTATCCCAAATCAAAACCCACCAGTAAAAGATAAATGGAATGAGGAAAAGATACTCAGACTTTGAGTGTCTTTTTTTCTGCGATCTTACAAAAAAGAACCAGTAACTTCTAATCTTATAGCGTTATTGGTCCAACAAATAATATTCTGTATAGATTTTTAAAACAATAGAAGATACTACATTACATAAGAGTTCTTCTTCTTTAGAATGATATTTAGAATGAATGGAATCTAAATTTCCTTTTTTCATCACTTCATGCAGATAAATCTCAAAATATACAGAAAACTTATCATAAGCCGCTTTATAGTTCGATCCCGGAATTTTTGCCTGAATATCGATCAGACTGGCAATTCCCGATAATGTATAACAGCGTTTTAAAATACAGACAACCATTAAATATGCCAGATGCTTCGATGTATAGTGTTTTTTTACAGGTGGATCGACAATACTGTTTTTAACATAATTGTTGACCATGCTGTTGGTTAAGATTTTTTCCTGATTAAAATATAAGGGTTCCAGCTTTTGTGTGATCCACAAAACAACCTGATCCATGTATAAATCAAAGTCCGGAAGATCTTTCCATCGGGGACATCGAAACGCAATAAGTTTTTTTTGAATGTTTCCTTTTTGCTCCATGGAAGAAGTGTAACACAATTATAATAACTAATCAAACTAGTTTTAAAGACTAGATATATTGACTTTAAAAACTATTAATGATACTTTAATGATAGAGTTGTCCAAGGAGGATTTTTAAATGTTTCATATTGTTACAGATTCATCGACACTATATTCCATTCAGGAAGGACAAAAGAAGGGAATACGTGTTTGTCCGCTTCATGTTAACATTGATGGAGAAAGCTATAGAGATTTTGAAGATATTACCAGTACTCGTCTTTTAACGCTTATCAAACAAAAGAAAGTTCCCAGTACGTCGCAGCCTTCTATCGGAGATAAGATCGATACCTATAATGAACTGACTAAAGATGGAGAAGTATTGGATATTACCATGGCCGATGGTTTAAGTGGTACTTACGAAAATGCGATGCTGGCAAAAGAGCAATGTGAGCATCCGGAAAGAATTCATATTTTTAATTCCATGACACTTTGTGGACCTCATCGCCTGTTGGTGGATGAAGCTGTAAAAATGAAGGCAGAAGGTGCTTCTTTGGAACAAGTATTGTCTATGTTGGAGAAATCCAGAGAAAGTGATTTATCGTTTTTAATTCCTTTTGATTTCCAATTTTTGCTTCGGGGAGGACGTGTTCGTCAAATCGAAGCCGGACTTGGTGGTTTGTTGAAACTTATACCCGTGATGCAGAAACAAGATGACGGAAAAGCTTTAGTCAAATTTACAGTAACACGAACATATACGAAAGCTTTAAAATCGATTTTGGAAGAATGTGATAAGAAACATGTTGATGAGAATTATACTTTCTTTATTACGCATGCTTTTAATGATGAGTTGGCTTTTGAAACACAAAAGAAGCTAAAAGCAAAATACCCAGAGGCAAAAATCATCATTTCTCCGTTATCACCGACGTTTATTACGCAAGGTGGACCAGGTTGTATTGCGGTACAGATGTTAAAGATTGAAAGGTGAATATAAAAGAAAACGACCCAGATTTAATCATTCTGGATCGCTTTTACTTGTGAAAGCCATAGATTGCGACTGGCATCGCTTGGCATACGCCAGTCACCTCTAGGTGAAAAACAAATAGAACCGACTTTGACACCATCCGGCATACAGTTTCGTTTGAACTGCTGTGCAAAGAAACGAGAATAGAAAGTTTGTAGAGCTTTCTGGATCGTTTCTTTTTTTATGGATGGAAAAGCTTTAAGACATAGAGCATAGATCTTTTGCGGTTCTTCATGAAAACGCAACATATGATATAAGAAGAAATCATGCAGATCATAGGAACCTAATACTTCTTCTGTTTTTTGTTGGATGTTTCCTTTCTCATCCGGTGGTAATAGCTCAGGTGATACCGGTGTATCGCAGATATCCATCAGTACATCACAAAGTGGTTGGTTGCCTTCTTTTTTTGCTTTAAGGGCAAAGCTTTCTACAATGTAGCGAACTAAGGTCTTGGGAACGCTGGCATTGACGGCATACATGCTCATATGATCACCATTATAAGTACACCAGCCAAGAGCCAGTTCACTTAGATCACCGGTTCCTACTACAAACCCGTTGTATTTATTGGCTAGATCCATAAGAATTTGTGTTCGTTCTCTGGCCTGTGAGTTTTCGTAGGTAATATCATGCTGATTTATATCGTGGCCAATATCTTTAAAATGTTGATAAACTGCATCGGCAATGGAAATTTCTTCACGAGAAACCTGCAACAACTGCATCAGTGTATGAGAGTTGTTTTTTGTGCGGTCTGTCGTACCAAAGCCAGGCATAGTAATCGCATGGATTCCGGCAGGATCTAAATGACAGATTTTAAAGGCTTCATGACATACCAATAAAGCCAGAGTGGAGTCCAATCCACCACTGATACCGATGACAACACTGTTTCCATGGATTTTCTTTAAACGGGTTGCCAGCCCTTGTGCCTGAATGCGTAAAATATCCTGACAGCGTTCCATGCGTTTTTCCATCTGTTTAGGAACAAAAGGATAGGCATCCATATTTCGTTTTAATTCAATGGTATCTATAGGCTTGCTGGCAAAAGAGATGACCAGTGTATTTTCTTCTTTTTCTTCCATGCTCGTTTTAAAATGCATACGATCGTGTAAAAGATGCTGAAGATCGATTTCACTAACGATATATTCATTGGTATCCTGCATTGTCTTTTCAGCTAAAAGACTGCCGTTTTCCGCAATCAGATTGTGTCCGCTAAAGACCAGATCGCTGCTGCTTTCATCCGGGCCGGCACTGGCATAGACATAGCCGCTGTAACATGCAGCACTTTGATGTAAGACCAGATCTTTTCGATAGCTTTGTTTGGAGATAATTTCGTTGGAAGCGCTGCAGTTACAAAGAATGTTGGCACCGGCTAAGGCAAGGCGGGAACTAACGGGAATCGTTACCCATAGATCTTCACAGATTTCCACACCGATGCAGGCAGAAGTTGTCTTATCTTTAAACACAATTTGATTGGATACCGGTACTTCTTTTCCAAAAAGAGAAATGGTCGCATTTTTCTTGAGATCCTTGGCACTGGAAAACCATCGCTTTTCATAGTATTCGTTATACATCGGCACATATGTTTTTACATAGATGCCTAATACTTCCTGGTTAAAGCATACTGCAGCACAGTTATACAATTTGTCATCAATGGCAAGGGGAAGTCCTACAATGACGACCTGATTGTCAGGAATGTTTTGTACCAGCTCTTCCAGGGCACTTTTACTTTCTCTTAATAACAAATCTTCATAAAAAAGATCCTGACATGTATAACCGCTGATACAAAGCTCCGGAAATACGGCACACTGGGTATCTGCAGGCAGTTGCTTTAAAACCGCAAGGATCGATCGTACATTGGCTTGCGGATCACCAATGGCTACCGATGGGGAACAGGCAGCTACTTTATAATATTGAAATCGTTTCATAATCACACTCTTTTCATTATTTCTAGTATAGTCAATAACACGATCAAAAAAAAGGTTTTGTTATTCAAAGTCTGTTCGTACAAAGCGCACCCGCCCTAAAATACGAACAGGAATTTCTTCGATTTCCTGAGGGGTAAAGTATTTAGGCTCATATTTAGGATTGGAAGCTTCTAAAATCATGAGATTCTTTTTATAGCGCACTTTTTTGACTGTGGCTTCTTCACCAATCAGCACGACTGCGATTTTTCCATCTTCTACTACATCACATTTTTGTACATAGACAAGATCGCCATCGTAAATGTGCGACCCTTCCATGGAATCGCCTTGAATGCGTAAAAAATAATCGCCTTTTTTGGCATCACTGGCGTTGACTTCAACATATCCTTCGATCTGCTGCTCGGCAAATAAATCATAGCCAGCCTTGGCAAAGCCTAAAATAGGTTTGACACACTCACCGTCATCATTGAGAACTTTTTCGATGTCACAATCTAAGACATGAGCAATTTTTTTAAGCGTTGTTTTCTTTAATTCGGTGCTTTCTTCATTGATCCATCGATAATAGGTGGAAGTAGAAACGCCGATTTTTTGAGCCATGGCGGCATGATTCAAATTATTCTGTAGTTCGTATTGAATCAAAAGTTCTTTTAAACGCATAGTATTCCTCCGTGCTTATATCATAACAGAAAAATCTATATTTTGCGAAATAAAAGGATAAAAAAGTTAAAAATTTCCCAAATCTATCTTGAATTTAGGAAATTAAATCGTTACTATGACAATGGTGATTCGATGAAGAATAAACAGAAACAATATTTGTGCATTGATTTTAAATCGTTTTATGCCTCCGTGGAATGTGTAGAAAGAGGTCTGGATCCTTTTCAAGTCAATTTAGTGGTGGCCGATCCCGATCGGGGCGGTGGAGCCATTACTTTAGCCGCAACACCGGCTATTAAAAAATTAGGCGTACCAAGTCGTGGGCGGATCTTTCAGATTCCTAAGAATATTTCTTATAAAATAGCACCGCCACGCATGCACTTATATATGGAGTATGCCGCAAAGATCTATGGAATTTTTCTAAAATATATTTCACCGGATGATATTGTCGTATATTCGATCGATGAATCCTTTTTTGATGTGACCTCCTATCTAGAGTTGTATCAGACAACAGCGCCTAAACTGGCTAAAAAAATCATTGCGGATGTATATGAGCAGACAGGTATAACATCGGCAGCCGGTATTGGAAACAATTTGTTTTTGGCAAAGGTGGCCCTGGATATTACGGCGAAGCATGCACCGGATAATATAGGTATTCTGGATGAAGATACCTTTTATAAAACATTGTGGCATCATCAGCCATTAACTGATTTTTGGATGATAGGACAGGGAATTTCTAAGCGATTGTATCGATTGGGAATTCGTGATTTGTGGCAGGTGACTAAATGCCCACCAGAGATTTTATACAAGGAGTTTGGTGTTAATGCCGAGATTTTGATCGATCATGCCTGGGGGAAAGAATGTGTGGAAATTCAAGATATCAAAGCATACCAGCCGCGCTCGAATTCCATATCTAACAGTCAGATTCTTTTTAAAGACTATAATTATGAGGACGCTTTGATTATCTTAAAAGAGATGGTGGATGCCAATGTTCTTGTTTTGACACAACGACATCTGGTTACTGACCATATCGGTTTGTTCGTCGGTTATTCAAAGGATGTGCGCAAGGCCAGTCGCGGCTCTTGTGCTATCACCAATCGAACGAATTCCTATTCTTTATTGATGAAAGAGTTTGTCTTGTTGTATGAAAGAATTACCGATCGAACAGCGCCGATTCGTCAAATTGCTATTACATTAGGCCATGTGCGAGATGAAAAATATGAACAATACGATTTGTTTACCGATACAGAAAAAGTTTTGCAGGAAAGAAAACTTCAGCAGACATTGGTACAGATTCGCGAGCGGTTTGGTAAAAATGCTGTACTAAAAGGCATCAGTGGACTAAATCAGGCAACGGCAAAATACAGGAATCAGACGATTGGTGGTCATAAGGCATGATGTCCCGGCAACAAAGAGCGTATATCTTTCAGGCCTTTGATGCCTTGAAGGGCTTTCGAGAGCTTTTAAGAGAGAAAGAACGAATCGTTGTCGAAAAACGAGAATTGTCGGAGGATGATCTGGAAATACTGAATAGAAAGATTCATCAGATTCAAAAAGGAGATATGCTGCAAATAGTTTATTATGATGAAAAAGAATATGTTCAAAAAACAGGAATCATCAGTAAAATTGATTTCGATCAAAAAAATATTCAAATGGTAAAGGAAAAGATAGCATTGGATTGTATTGTTGAAATAAGATTACTGTAATCTCGTTGACTTTGGTCATTGGAAATTCACATCGATAAAGCATAATACTTGTCTATTTATATTTTGCACAATATAATTTTACAAAATATAATTACCAGGAGGTACTATGGAATCGTTGCGACAAAAAGTGATTATGCGTACAAGCTGGATCGGTATTGGAACAAATCTTCTGCTATCGATCATGAAGGTCGTTTTAGGGGTTTTATCGAATTCGGTGGCAATCTTAATGGATGCTGTCAATAATATTTCCGATGCGGCCTCTTCATTGATTACGATTATAGGAACTTGGCTGGCTGCCAAAAAACAAGATCAAAAACATCCATTTGGTTATGGGCGTATTGAGTATTTCAGTACTTTATTGATTGCTATGTTGATATTTTATGCGGGAGTGACCTCACTAAAAAAATCAATAGAGGCTTTGCTGGTTCCACCCGTCCCTGATTATCAGAATATAACGTTGTTTTTTCTTGCGATTGGTGTCTTTGTGAAATTCTTGTTAGGAAGCTATTTTCGTAAAGTCGGCAAAGATGTACATTCTGATTCTTTATGGAATTCGGGAACAGAAGCACTGTTTGATGCAGTTGTATCGATAAGTACTTTGATTGCTGCATTAATCTATTTGTTGACTAAGATCTCAATAGAGGCATGGCTCGGTCTTTTGATTTCTGTGTGGATCATAAAATCCGGATTTTTCATGTTGAAAGAAATTATTTCAAAATTACTGGGAGAAAGGATCAATGTCAAATTGGCACAAGATATTTTAGAATGTATTGAAAAAGAAGAAGGGGTATATGGAGCCTATGATCTGGTATTGAATGATTATGGACCTGATACCTATACAGGCTCTGTGCATGTAGAAGTATTAGATACGTGGAATGCGGATCAAATAGACCAATTGTTACGAAAATTACAGAAAAAGGTGTATCAGCAATGCCATGTTTTTTTAACGGCTATTGGTATTTATGCACGGAATACGACAAGAAAAAAAGATCGGATTCTTCAAAATCGAATACAAGAGATCGTCATGTCACATCCGTATGTATTAGAGGTTCATGGTTTTTATATTGAGCAAAGAATACGTCAAATTCGCTTTGATACTGTGATAAGTTTTGAGTCTCATGACCGACAGAAGGAGGTTGAAACAATTCAAAAAGAATTGGAAGATAAATATCCGGATTATGATTTTTACATTACCCTGGATACCGATTTTGGACAAGGGAGCAGATGAAAAATATGCATTATGAACAGCTTCTACTAAAAAATCAGTTGTGTTTTCCATTGTATGCGGCAAGTCGCAAGGTCATTAATCTTTATACACCTTACTTTAAAAAACTAGACATTACATATACACAATATATTGTGTTCATGGTTCTAATGGAAGAGGATAGTATTTGTATTCGAGATTTGGGAAAACGCTTGTACCTGGATACAGGTACATTAACACCTTTATTAAAAAAAATGGAGTCAAAGGGTTGGATTCTGCGACAAAGAAGTCAACAAGATGAACGTTCTGTATTTGTATACCTGCAAGAACCGGGAAAGAAAATGATTGAAAAGTTGAGTAAGATCCCTTCTTGTATGCATTTATCTCTTACTTTAGATGAAAAAGAGATAAACGAACTATACCGTCTTTTGTACAAAATTATAGAAAACTAAGAGAAAAGAGGACATGCTATGAGTATTTATGAATATGTTTTGGAAACGGGAGAAAATAAAAAGCTTCAACTGGAAGAATGGAAAGGGAAAGTAATTTTGATTGTTAACACCGCAACAGGTTGTGGCTTTACACCACAATATAAAGATCTTGAGTCGATGTATGAGGAATTTCATGAGAAAGGTTTGGAAATTTTAGATATACCTTGTAACCAGTTTGCCAATCAGACACCTGAAAGTGATGAAGAAATTCACCAATTCTGCACATTAAAATACAATACACAGTTTCCACAGATGAAAAAATCGGATGTGAATGGGCCTGATCAATTGCCTTTGTATGCCTACTTAAAATCACAACAAGACTTTAAGGGGTTTGGAAAAGGCGTTAAGGCCATGGCCATGAATGCGATGTTAAAGAAAATAGATAAAGACTACAAAAAGAATCCGGATATTAAATGGAATTTCACAAAGTTTTTGGTCGATCGTCAGGGACATGTCGTTGCCCGCTTTGAACCAACAGAAAAAATGGATCTCATCAAAGAAGCGATACAGAAATTATTATGAAGCAAAAAACACTGCAGTGGATAGAAACATTCTTGTTTCTGGTTTTAAATTTATCGATCTTTTATGCCGGTGCTGATCATCCGGTACCCAAAGGATTTATTTGGCTTGTACTGTGGATTGTTCTGATAAGCCTTTTGCAGCATATATATTTAGGATGGTTTTTAAAAGAAGTTCGTAAAAAGGATTTTTTATGTCTTCATTTATTCGTTTATATAGGTATGGGAATCATATCTCTTTTCTATCTAATACATGGAAGAATTTATAGAGAATATTTGTTATTTGTATTTTTTGTTCTGGGGATATTTGTCCTGTACGGCTTTGTCTTTTATGTGATCAATCGATGGTTAGCTCGTAAGTTTTTATGATAGGTATCTCTAATCAAAAATATTTGTTATACTAAAATCATGTTGAAACAGGAAAATGTTAAGATCCGAAAAATACGGCCGCAAGATGATTTGACTTTAGCCAAAATTATCCGAAATAGTCTGAAAAGTGTACATTTAGATCAGTCGGGTACAGCATATTTTGATGAAAATCTGGATCATTTAAGCCAGTATTATCAGAAAGAAAACCGGTGGTATTGGGTTTTGGAGGCAAATCAAAAAGTGATGGGTGGTATAGGTCTGGAGCGCTTTGTGTATTTTCCCAGCTGCTTAGAAGTTCAAAAGTGTTATTTATGCCCGGAAGCCAGAAATAAAGGATGGGGATATCGATTGTTGGAAATAGTAGAACAGGAAGCAATTCAAAAAGGGTATGAGATGTTGTATCTGGAAACACATTCGATATTAAAACCGGCTATAGCCTTATACAGAAAACAAGGCTTTCAGGAAATAGAGCGTCCTGCCTGTATAGTTCATAGTAAAATGGATCGTTTTTTTATCAAGAGATTGGAGGCATAACCATGCGATTAAAAAGCTTATTTCAAATTGATATTGATGCCGGAATTGAAGTCTATAAAATGGCAAAGAATGGAATTCTTTTAGATGTAAGAACAAATCAGGAATATGCACAAGGACATATCCCTGAAAGTATAAATATCGATTTAGCTTCTTTAGATCAGGTTTTAGAAAAGATACCGGATAAAAAAACACCGGTCTTTGTTTATTGTCGAAGTGGAGCCAGGAGCAGCCGTGCTGTTCGACAAATGAAAAAAGCCGGTTATTTTGATGTAACAAACATCGGTGGTATTGAAAACTATCATGGTAAGCTGGAAAAATAAGCGAATCAGGAAAACTTTTGTTCTAAGTGAAGAATATTTCGTACACCATTGACAAATAAACCGACAATCAATGCGGAAATAATGGTTCCAATGCTTAAACCGTTTAGATGTCCAAAGAATAGAAAAGATAGTAAGAGTGCGATACCCATTAGTGTGGTATCAAATGCGACCTTTGTTTTACCGAAATTCGTGTGAAATGTATCGGAAATGGCTTGTATGGCACCTTCGCCGGGTACAAACATAATTTTAGGTGCAACTTCAAAATTAATACCTATAGCTAGAACCAGACAGCCAAGAATCAAAGTGAGCATCTGTATCCAAATGCTGAAAAGCTCTAAAAAGGAAAGCAGGCTCATACTAAAATCAATGGAACTGCTAAAGAGAATATTGACACCAAATTGCAAGCATTGCAGGGCTTAAAATCTTTCTTGAGCAAGATGATTTGCACAAGGATAAAAAGTGAATTGACCCAAAAAGTGGTCATTCCAAAAGAAAACGAAGGGAATTGTAAGGATAGCACATAAGGAATACTGGAAATAGGAGATGTTCCTAAAGCGCCCTTTGTGATCAAAGCGATACCGAAAGAGTTGATCAAAACACCAATGATAAAATATAACCATTTTTTGATAAAATCCATAAGGCCCCTCCCCCTGTGTATTTCAGCACAAAATTGTTAGTTAAGAATTAACCGGTTTTTAACTTGTTTTTGAGACCGAAACAGTCTATCCTGTTAGGAGGAGGGATGAAAATGATTAAAAATTTTCCAAAAAATGAGGCGGTTCAGCTGCGGAATATGCTGATGTACAGCCCTAGTCAGTCTTTGACGAAGACATTTGTTGATTCACCTGATTTTTCCATGATCATGCATTCATTATGGCATGATGGAGAAATGATCTTACCGGCAGATGATCGCGACATCTTTATTACTTGTATGGAAGGAGCCTTAATAGTTTCCTTACAGAATAAAGAGCTGTATATCGTTCGTCAGGGGGAATCGTTGTTGATCGAAACAGATCAAGAGTATCGAATCATCGCAAAACAGAACTGTAAATTTTTGATTATCAATACCAGAGATTAATGTTCAGAAGAGTCCGGATGGGCTTTTTTTTATGGTAACTTTTTTATCTTAAACATGAAAAGAAGTATAGTTGAAGATTGTTTCTAATATTGTCTTTATATATAAGTATTCCTTTTAGGCATAGTTTTTTAATGGTTATAGGTATTTTGAATCCATCAATAATTGTGGTAAGGTAATCTTGTAAAGATATTTGATTCTATGATGAGATGGATGATTTTTATGCGATAAATATCATTCATATGACTCTGAAATAGCACAAAATTAAATTTTGAATGTTACTAAAGAAAGGGAAAAGAACAAAATGAAAACGATACACAAATTAACGTTATCTGCTTTATTTTTGGCGATAGGATTTGTGTTTCCTTTTTTTACCGGACAGATTCCGCAAATTGGAAGCATGTTATTACCAATGCATATACCGGTATTTTTATGCGGATTGTTATGTGGATGGGAGTATGGACTAGGTGTTGGCCTGATCTTACCGATAGTAAGAAGCTTGGTTTTTGGAATGCCGCCATTATTTCCAACGGCCATCGCAATGGCATTTGAACTAGCTACTTACGGTGGTGTGATTGGTTATGTGTATAACCATGCGAAATGGCAATGCATCAAACAACTTTACATTGCCTTATTTATCTCCATGATTGCCGGAAGAGTGGTATGGGCCATTGCTACCTGTCTATTAGTAGGAGTATCAAATGTCAGTGCTATGATGTTGATCAATGGAGCTGTCTTGACCGCAATATCAGGCATTGTCGTTCAATTGATCTTGATTCCAATGATCATGGCTACGTTGGATAAAACAAAAGTAGTTCCATTCAAAAAGCTGCCTGAAGTATCTAAAACACAAACGATGTAAACCAGTCAATGCGACTGGTTTTTAATATGCTATAAAAAAAGAACCGGTATGTTTTACCGATTCCGTGTTATTACTTTTGTGCCATTTTTTCACGATATAAGGCTCTACGATCTTGTGCTGTAAGTCCTTTTTTGCGGATGCGGATCGCATCGGGTGTCACTTCTACCAATTCATCATCATTGATCCATTCCAAAGCTTCTTCGAGAGAAAATACTCTTGGCGGTGTCAACAACATGGCTTCATCACGTCCGCTGGAACGAATGGCGGTCAGCTTCTTATTCTTCAAAGGATTGACATCCATATCGATATTCTTGGCAGATTCGCCAATGATCATACCTTCATAGACTTCTGTCTGCGGACCAATAAATAACTGTCCTCTTTCCTGCAGATTCCATAGTGCATACGTCATTGCGGTTCCTGTTTCCGTAGAGATCATAGCCCCTTGCATACGCTGGGAAATCTCACCTTTAAATGGTTCATAACCGCAGATTCGCCGTACTAAAGTTCCTTCTCCGTGAGTATCGTTGATGAATTCATTTCTAAATCCCAACAATCCGCGTGTCGGTACCTGATAGGTGATCTTGACATAGCCGTTTTCTTCTTCCATGTTTTCCATCACACCTTTTCGAAGATTCAGTTTGTTGATGATAGTTCCTGAATATTCTTCCGGTGCCAGACAAACAACTTCTTCGACTGGTTCTACTTTTACACCGTTTTCATCTCGATGTAAGATAACTTCCGGCTTACTGATGGCTAATTCATAACCCTCACGGCGCATATTTTCAATCAGAATGGAGATATGCAGTTCACCACGTCCGGAAACTTTAAAACAATCTGCACTGTCAGTTGGTTCTACTTTAAGACCTACGTTGACTTCCAACTCTCTTTCCAGGCGTTCCTTGATGTTTCGACTGGTTACATATTTTCCACTACGTCCGGCAAAAGGACTGGAATTGACATGGAAGTTCATAGATAGTGTCGGTTCTTCAATGGGAATATGATCCATTGGTTCTACATGATCGATATCACAAATCGTATCACCGATACTGATATCCGGCATACCGGCAATGACAACGATATCACCACTTCTGGCTTCTTTTACGCTTGTTCGAGAGAGTCCCTTATATACGAATAAGTTGGAGATGGTTTCTTTTTTCTCAAGGCCGTCCTGATTACAACGAATATAAGGAGCTCCTTGTTTTAAGACGCCGGAATAAATACGTCCGATTCCTAAACGACCGATGTATTCATCATAAGCCAGAGCTGAAACCTGCATACGACAAGGTTCATCATCTAAATCCGGATATACATCACAATGTTTTAAAATGGTATCAAACAAAGGTTCGATATTTTCGCTTGGTGTATTTAAATCGTATTGTACGATTCCTTCGCGGGCAATTCCATAAAGGATAGGGAAGTCCAATTGTTCATCATTGGCATTTAAGTCTAAGAATAATTCATAAACTTCATCGACAACTTCTTCGGCACGTTGATCATTTTTATCAATTTTATTGATCAATAAAATCGGCTTTAATCCGATTTCCAGAGCCTTACTTAACACAAAACGAGTTTGCGGCATTGGACCTTCACTGGCATCAACCAATAGGATAACAGTATCTACCGTACGAATGATTCGCTCTACTTCACTGGAGAAATCGGCATGGCCTGGAGTATCGACGATGTTGATCTTAACTCCATTATGGATCACAGAGCAGTTCTTGGAATAGATCGTGATACCACGTTCTCTTTCCAGGTCGTTGGAGTCCATGATACAGTCCACCACTTCTTCATTATCTCTAAAAACATCACTTTGTCTTAAAAAGGCATCTACTAATGTACTTTTGCCGGCATCGACATGGGCAATGACGGCTATATTTAAAATCTTTTCTTTTTCTGCCATAAGTTCACTCACTTTCCGTAAAAAACAGAACAATTATAATGCAGAGTTGATAAAAAGACAATTGATTATGCTATAATGAGGCCGGAATAGAGAGGTTTTATTATGCAGATTCGTTATTTCCGAGAGTATTCTCATTATCTGGATCGATTTATGGAGTTTAAAATGTATGGACATGCCGGCAAGCTTTGTTTTGTTTTCCCATGTCAGGATGGACGTTTTTTTGAATGGGAAGATCGTGGTATGTTTGAACTTGTCAAAGATTTGGTTGAAGAAGGATGTATTCAGTTTTGTACGGTCGATTCCATTGATAAAGAAACTTGGAGTTCTTTTGGAGATACACATCATCGTATGTGGCTGCAGGAGTGCTGGGTACAATATATCATGGAAGAGCTTGTGCCAAGTGCTTTATGGAAGGCCGGACTTCCACAGGATGAAAAATGCATGACATTAGGTGCCAGCATGGGTGGTACGCATGCGGCTAACTTATTTTTTAGATTTCCGGATCGCTTTGATAAGGTGCTGGGAATTAGTGGTGTTTATGATATGAACGAGTATTTCCATGGCGTTTATGATGATAATTGCTACAACAATGATCCATGTGCTTATCTGGCCGGTATGGACCCATCGCATCCGTATGTTCAAAAATACAATGAATCGCAGATTATCTTTACGGTTGGACAGGGAGCATGGGAAGATGTTTGTAAGAACTCATTACAGAAATTATCTAAGATCTTATATGAAAAGGGAATTCATGCCTGGATCGATTTCTGGGGATATGATGTGAATCATGATTGGCCTTGGTGGGAAGTCATGTTACGATATTTTCTGCCAAAGATGGTATAGATCTTATTTAGATTTTCATTTACGAATCACTGATATTGAATTAAATGGCACAACCTACAAAATATATAAGTTGTGTCTTTTTTATATTTTTGCTTGTGACAAGCGACTAAAAAAGAAAAATTTTATATTCTCCAGGGCAATGTCGTTTCAAAAAGATTTTGGAATTGATATTAAAAAACATGACAATATCGCCATATGGCAGGAATAAAAATAGATTAAAATCTTGGTGAGTATATTTGTTTATTCACAGATTTCTTTAATTGTTGTTTCGTGTAGCCTAATCATCGCATTTTTTCCTTGATTCTCTTTGAATTTTTTAAGTACAGTTCTGTCTGGTATTCCATAAAGCTATATATAGGCAAAAGGGTATAAAAAAAGATGCCATATAATTGATCTGGTCCCTGTCAAGTGGACACATTAAATAAGTAAAAATTCTTGCCCAATTGGTATTATGCTGATTGGGCTTTGTTTTTAAGTGATTCCTTATATTTTGATATTCTA